>JALYIN010000129.1 GCA_030775765.1 Verrucomicrobiota bacterium | reverse complement strand
ACCCGCGATCGCGCCGAGCGATTTGCCGAGCACAAATTACTACGCCATTACGCCCGACTATTTTCGCGCCATGGGAATCAGCCTCGTGCGCGGCCGCGTTTTCACTCCGCAGGATGACAGCAAGGCGCCGCGCGTCGCGATCATCAACGAAACAATGGCCCGCCAATTCTTCCCGAACGAAGATCCGATCGGCAAGCGGATCAATATCACCAACGGCCCCGATACCTGGCGCGAGATCGTCGGCATCGTCGGCGACATCAAACAGTACGGCCCGGACAAAGCGACCAGCGTCCAGTCCTACGAGCCGTTCGCGCAAGTTCCCTTTACGTCGCTAAGCGTGGTCATCCGGACGAAAGGCTCGCCCGCGGCGTTGCTCAGCGCGTTGCGTCCGGCGGTCTACGCCGTGGATAAAGACCAGCCGGTGGGAATCATTCGGCCACTGGAAGAAATAATGGCCGATAACATTGCGCGGCAGCGTTTCGCGATGCTGCTGCTGACGGTGTTTTCCACGGTCGCTCTCGTGATTGCCGCCGTCGGCATTTACGGCGTGATGGCTTACAATGTCGTCCAGCGTACCGGCGAATTCGGAATCCGGATGGCGCTCGGTGCGCAGCAACGCGATGTGCTGAAGCTCGTGCTGACGCAAGGCGGAAAGCTGATCGGCCTCGGCTTGGTGATCGGACTGCTGGCGACGCTCGGAGCTTCGCGCGCCATGGGCTCGATGCTGTTTAATACGAGCGCCTACGATCCACTCACGTTGGGCAGCATCACGCTGTTGCTCGGTGCGGTGGCGCTGGTCGCCTGTTTCTTCCCCGCGAATCGCGCTACGAAAGTGAACCCGATCGAAGCCTTGCGGACCGAGTGAGAATGACGAATTCCGAATGACGAAACTGACGAATGACGAACCCCGAAACGACGCACCGAACGCGTTTGGAGTTTGGTGCTTGGAGCTTCTTTGGAGTTGGTGCTTGGAATTTGGAGCTTTCTTATGATTTCTGACGTTCGCTCCGCACTCCGCCAGCTGATTAAATCGCCGAGTTTCAGTATGACAGCGATCGTCGCGCTCGCGCTCGGCATCGGCGCGACGACGGCGATGTTCGCCGTGATCTATGCGTTCCTATTGCGACCGCTGCCGTATGCGCATCCGGACCAGCTCGTCATGCTCCAATCCCGCGGCATCACCACTGGAAACGATCTCGGTGTGAATTACCTCGATTTCGTCGACTGGCAAGAACAGAACCAGAGCTTCTCCGATCTCGCCTTTTTCAATCTCCGCTGGAACGGCAATCTCGAATCGTCGGGCGGAATGACGGAGACGCTCAAGACGACTTTCACAACCGCCAACCTGTTCTCCTTGCTCGGCGTGCAGCCGGCGCTCGGCCGCGATCTTACTCGCGCCGACGACGAACCGAAAGCGGCGAAGGTGATGCTGATCAGCGAGCGCTTGTGGAAGAAAACTTTCGGCGGCGATCCAAACATTATCGGGCGCGATATTCGTCTCGATGGCACCCCGCGGACAGTCGTCGGAGTGATGCCGGCCGGTTTTCGTTTCCCATCGCAGACGGATATCTGGGTGCCGATGGCTTCGGTCTTCGGGATGAACGACAACCGTTCCTGGCGGGCCGACCAGGCGATCGCACGGCTCAAGCCTGGGGTCACAGGGCGAAGCGCGCAGAGCGAGATGAGCGTGATCGCGGAGCGGCTCGCGCAGCAATACCCCCAGACGAACAAACTGATCGGCGCGGCCGTCGTTCCGCTGCGCGAACATACGGCCGGCAACGTCCGATTCTCCCTACTGCTTCTCCTCGCTTCGTGCGGCGGTGTGCTCCTGATTGCCTGCGCGAATGTGAGCCAGCTTCTGCTCGCGCGCGCAACAACGCGAGAGCGTGAGCTGTCCCTGCGCGCGGCGTTGGGCGCGAGTCGCTGGCGTCTCGCGCGGCAGGTGCTGGCGGAAAGCGCATTGCTCGCCGTCATCGGGAGTATCGTCGGAGCTTTGCTCGCCGTTTGGCTCGTCGATTTCGTTGCCACCGCGATCCCGGTTGAGCTGCCGTTTTGGATTCGGATCGATCTCAATCCGACCGTGCTCGGTTTCACGATTCTTGTTTCGTCCGTCACTGCGGTCATCGCCGGTTCTTTGCCGGCCTGGCAGAGCACGCGCATCGAGATTTCGCAATCGATCAAAACGACCGCGAGCACTATCACCGGCGCTGGCGCGCGTTGCCGTGAATTGCTGACGGCGGCCCAGGTCGCGATCTCGATCGTTCTCCTGGTCGGCGCGAGCCTCGTCCTGCGCAGCCTCCTGAAGTTGCGCGAAGTAAATCCCGGCTTCGATCCCAGTCGCGTCGTGATGATGGAAGTCAATCCGACCTACAGCGGGGATGAGCCAACCCAGACGCGGATGGATCGTTACTCGCGCCTGTTACAGCACCTTGGCGAAATGCCGGGAGTCGAATCGGTCGCGGCGAACAACAGTCCGCCATTCGTGCCGCAGCGGCCCTGGAACCAGAGCCAGGTCGTGGCGGAAACGCAGCCGGTCGCCGCGCAATCACTGAATCCGATCGCCAATTTCCAAACAGTCAGCCCGGATTATTTTCGCGTCCTCCGCATCCCGTTGGTTCGCGGACGGTTTTTCTCGGGCGCCGACAAATTGGACGCCCCGCCGGTTTGTATTGTCAGCAACCGTCTCGCGAAAGCAGTTTGGCCTAACGAGGACCCGATCGGACGGAAGGTGCGTCTCGGCGGGCCGGACACTGTCGCGGAGGCGGACGACTGGCTGACGGTCGTCGGGGTGGTGGGGGACATTCGGCATCAGGCTCTGGAGCGCGAAACCGGACCCGATCTTTACAAGCCAAGTCTCCAGCTCGCGTGGAAGCAAATGCATTTCCTCGTTCGGGCGCGGGGCAACCCGCTCGCGTTGGTTCCGGCGATTCGCCGCGAAATTGCGAAGACCGCGCCCGAAGTCGGCGCCTTCAATTTCGTCTCGCTCGACCAGGAGGTCGCCGATTCGCTCTGGCAATCACGGCTCCGCGGCTGGCTGCTCGGATTTTTCTCGGTGGTCGCGCTCGCGCTCGCAGGGACGGGATTGTATGGCGCGGTCGCCTACGGCGTGGCGCAACGCACTCGGGAAATCGGGATTCGCATGGCGCTCGGGGCAACGCGCTCCGCCGTTTTGCGGCTGGTTCTCGGGCAGGGCCTGCGCGCCGTGGCGATCGGTCTTGTCGCGGGAATTGGGGGCGCCCTTATTTTCTCCCGTGTTCTGAATGCATTCCTCTTCGGTATCCGCGGCAATGACCTAACGAGTTATGCCGCCGCTTGTTTCCTCCTTACCGCAACTGCCTGTATCGCGGCTCTAATTCCCGCCCGGCGCGCGAGCCTCGTCAACCCAATGGAAGCCTTGCGCACGGAATGAAGTTCCACCTTCAGTCCCAGGCGGCCCGCAGGCCCGCTGCTCCAAGAGAAAGTTTATGTTGAACGACATCCGTTACGGCTTGCGCCAACTCTGGAAACATCCCGGCTTTACTCTGGTCGCGACGCTCACGCTCGCGCTCGCAATCGGCGGTACGACGGTGCTCTTCACCTTGATCAAAGGCGCATACCTCGAGGCACTTCCTTATCCGCAGGCGCACCAGATCGTGACCCTATCGGGCCAGTTTGCGAAGGCGGGCGAGATGCCCTTCTCCGGGCCTGAGTTCGCAGCGCTCAAGGAGAGGACAGGCAGCCTGGAAAACATGAGCGCTCTGATCGGCGCATCCTTCAACCTGAGCGGCGAAGGAGATGCGGTCCGCTTTCGCGGGCTTCTCGCGACCGCGAGTTTGTTTCGGATGCTGAAGACGCAGCCGCTGCTCGGCCGCGTTTTTCTCGAAGAGGAAGAAGAGCGCGGAAGAGAGCGCGTGGCGGTGATCAGCTATCAGCTCTGGCAACGCGCACTTGGCGGTCAGGCGAATATCGTTGGACGCCAACTGCGGCTGAACGACGTCGATTACACCGTCATTGGAGTGATGCCTCCGCGTTTCCGGTACGGTGACAATGATATCTGGGTTCCGCTTGGGTTAGACCTGGCCCGCCAGGACCGCAACGAGCGCAATATTTATGTGCACGCGCGTCTCGCGCCTAACAAGTCCCTCAAAGCGGTCAACGCCGAGCTCGCGAATATCGCACGGCAGGTCAGAAGCAATCTCGGCGAAACGTCGCGTGATCGCGCGGGCTGGAACGTTGTTGCCACTCTTCTGATCGATGACGTCGTCCGCGATGTGAAATCTGCGCTTGGCATTTTGCTTGGTGCCGTTGGCTGCGTCTTGCTCATCGCCTGCGCAAACATTTCGAATTTGCAGCTGGCGCGAAATGTCATGCGCGAAAAAGAAATGGCGGTGCGTCTGGCGCTCGGTGCCCGCCGCAGCGATCTCGTTCGGCAACTCCTGACCGAGAGCGGACTGCTCGCGTTCTTCGGTGGCGCTCTCGGGATTTTTCTCGCCGCCTGGAGTCTGGAACCATTACTTCGATTGATTCCCTACAGTTACATTCCAATTGAAGCGAATGTGAAAATCGACAGCGCGGTTTTGGTGGCCGCGGTCGGGGTCACGATCGTGACCGCCCTGGTGGTTGGATTGATGCCGGCACTGAAGGCTTCGCGTCCGGCGCTCAGTAATTCGATCAAAGACAGTCGCGGAGCGATCGGGTCCGCTCTGAAGCATCGCCGCGCGCAGAGTCTCCTCGTCATTTCTCAGATCGCGCTCACGTTCGTGATGCTGATCGGTTGCGTCTTGATGTTGAAAAGCTTTGCGCGCCTGCAAAGGATTGATCCAGGATTCGACCCTGGGCGCCTGGTGAAAATGGAGACGGTGCTGCCCGCGGCGCGATATTCGGCTGCGACGGAAGTGCAGCGTTTCTACGGAGAACTCCTCGCCCAGATCAGGAGTATCCCGGGAGTGCAATCGGCTGGCGCGGTTACGATCCTTCCGTTCGCTTCTTTTCCAGCGCGCGCCCAGTTTTCGATTGAAGGCATCCCAAGCGAAGACGCGGTGCCGCTCGCAGAACAGCGGCAGATCATGCCGGGCTATCTCGAAACGCTAGGCAACACCGTGGTCAGGGGTCGCGACCTGATTGAGCGTGACAACTCGACTTCAATGCCGGTTGCCCTGGTCAACCAGACCTTCGTCCTGAAATATTTTCCGGAGACTGATCCAATCGGGCATCGCGTTCGGCTTGAGCAAAGTGGCAGCGAGAATCCGTGGCTGACCATTGTGGGGGTGACGAAAGATATGCGGCAGCTGCGCATGACCGATCCGGTTCTGCCGGAAATTTATCGAGCCCACGCCCAGGCGCCCGACGCTTCGCGCCGGATGGCATTCGTGCTCCGGAGTTCTATGGGCCTTACGAGCCTGGTCGATGGCGTGCGGAATGCATTGCGCGCGCAGGATCCAGCAGTTCCGATCTTTGGCGCCGAGCCAGTGAATCAACTCATCGAACGCTCCTTCGGTGGGCAAAAACTCGCAGTCTTTCTTCTGGAGCTGTTCGGCGCCCTTGCGCTCGTCCTGACCGTGATCGGCATTTATGGCGTGACGGCTTATTTCGTGGCGCATCGCACCAGTGAAATCGGAATTCGTATTGCGCTCGGCGCGCAACGCCACCACGTCCTCAAGTTAATTCTCGGGCAAGGCATCGCGATGGTGATGACCGGTGTCACCTTGGGCCTGGCCGGCGCGTTTGGGGCGACGCGGTTTTTGCGTTCCATGCTGTTCGAAGTCAGCGCCACCGATTTTCCCGCTTACCTCTTGGTCACAGCATCACTCGCCGCCGCCGCGATCTTCGCCTGCTACATCCCCGCACGGGCGGCGATGAAATTGAATCCAAGCGACGCCCTGCGCTCAGAATAAAATCCTATGCTGAACGACATCCGTTACGGCTTGCGCCAACTCTTGAAACATCTGGCCTTCACCATTATCGCCGTGCTCACCCTCGCGCTCGGGATTGGCGCGAACACGGCGATCTTCAGCGTGGTCAATGCGGTCCTTCTCAAGCCGCTGCCATTTCCCGCGGCCGACCAACTGATCGCCCTCGGCATGACCGATACCCGCCAGAAGTCGCAGACGGATCTGAATTCGCTCTCATATCCGGACTTCTTCGACTTCCGCGACCAGAACCGGACGCTCGCGAGCAGCGCGGTCTATCGCGATCGCTCCTTCGCACTAACGAGTGAAGAGGGAGCGACCAGTCTGCGCGGCGTAAAAACCAGCGCGGAGTTCTTCGATGTGCTCGGGATCAAACCAAAGATGGGACGCGCGTTCGCCCGGGATGACGAACAGGGTGGGGGCGGAGAGGGCGGTTTCAAAGTGATCATTAGCGACGACTTTTGGAAGAGACATTTTGGAAGTGACGCGAATGTCCTGGGTCGCACCGTCATGTTGGATCGGCGCCAGCACACCGTGATCGGTGTGTTGCCGGCCGGCTTTCAATTTCCCATCCAGAATGACCCGATCGATTTCTACGTGACGATCGCGGAGGACGCGGCGAACCCGGACGGTTCGAAACCGCAGACGCAGCCGCGCGGCAGTCACAGTCTCCAGGCCATCGCGCGACTGAAGCCGGGCGTGACGATCGTGCAGGCGCAGGCGGATTTGGAGGCAATTGCGGCGGCTCTGGCAAAACAGTACCCGGATTCAAATACCCACTTCGGCGTCGCGGCCAAGCCCTTGCGTGAGGAAATGGTCGGCGATGTCCGCACCGCGTTGTATGTCTTGTTCGGCGCGGTTGTCTGTG
>JALYIN010000128.1 GCA_030775765.1 Verrucomicrobiota bacterium | reverse complement strand
GCACAACCATCCCCGGCGCCTTGCAGAATCCTACCCTCGAGCTCCACAGTGGAAATGGGACTCTCCTGGGATCTAATGACGACTGGCACGATGCGCCGAACGCCGCTGATATCCAATCGACCGGACTCGCGCCCCCGGATGATCGCGAGTCCGCCATTCTCACGACGCTGGTTCCGGGCAATTACACCACGATTGTGCGCGGCAAGAATGGGACCACTGGCATCGCGTTGGCGGAAGCCTACAAGTTAAACTAGGGAGGGTGCCGCTGTAATCGGGGTCACCGACCCCGGCTGCAGCCCATGTGTTCGATGATGTTATCGCCGAATTCGCTGCACTTGATCTCCGTCGCGCCTTCCATCTGGCGCGCGAAATCGTAGGTCACTCGTTTGCTCGCGATCGCGCCGTTTAATCCTTTCAGGATCAGGTCGGCCGCCTCGTTCCAACCCATGTAACGGAACATCATTTCGCCCGATAGAATCACCGAGCCCGGGTTGACCCTGTCCAGGTTCGCATACTTGGGGGCAGTGCCGTGGGTTGCTTCAAACACGGCATGGCCGCTGATGTAATTGATGTTGCCACCAGGCGCAATCCCAATGCCGCCCACCTGCGCGGCGAGCGCGTCGCTCAGGTAATCGCCATTCAGGTTCAAAGTCGCGATCACATCGAAATCTTCCGGCCGCGTCAGCACCTGCTGGAGGGTGATGTCGGCAATCGCGTCCTTGATGACAATGCCGGCGCCCGGTTTGCCCATCGGGATCTTGCACCACGGGCCGCCGTCGATTTCCTCGGCGCCGAAATATTGCTTCGCGATCTCGTAACCCCAATCGCGAAACGCGCCCTCGGTAAATTTCATGATGTTGCCTTTGTGCACCATGGTCACGCTCTTGCGCTGGTTCTGGATCGCGTAACTGATCGCGCTATGGATCAACCGGACACTGCCCGAGCGGCTCACCGGCTTAATGCCCACACCGACCAGGACATCATCCTTCTCTGGCGCGCCGACTCTTTTCCAGAATTCCGCCGCCTTTTGTTTTGTGCCGAAGCGGATCTTCTCAAACGCCTTGGGGAATTCGTTCTCGATAAACTTGAGGACCTTAGCGGCGTCCTGCGTGCCGGCCTTGTATTCGATCCCGGCATAAATGTCCTCCGTGTTCTCACGAAAAATGGTCATGTTGACCTTCTCGGGATGTTTCACGGGCGAGGGGACACCCTCGAAATATTGCACCGGCCGCAGGCAGACAAAGAGATCGAGCATCTGGCGCAGCGCGACGTTCAGCGAAGTAATTCCCCCGCCGACCGGCGTGGTCAGCGGGCCCTTGATGCCGACCAGGTATTCGCGGAACGCTTCGACCGTGTCTTCCGGCAGCCATTCATCGAATTTGTCCTTCGCCGCCTGCCCGGCAAAGACCTCGAACCAGACGATCTTCTTCTTTCCGCCATAGGCCTTTTCGACCGCGGCATCGAGGACGCGCTCGCTAGCCGCCCAGATATCGGGGCCGGTGCCGTCTCCGCGAATGAACGGAATCACCGGCCGATCCGGCACGTTCAACGTTTGCGTTCTGGTGATCTTATCGCCCGCCGGCGGAGTGAGGTTTTTGTACGGCATAAGGGGAGGACTTTAATTAAGAATTAGAAAGTTCCAACTCCCAAGCCCTCCAGCTCCAGGGAATCCCAATCGCCATCCTAAGAGACAAGCGTGGCTTCGACTTAGGAATTTGCGATTTGAAGGTTCCTTGGGATTTGGAACTTGGGATTTGGAACTTTTTCCGCCATGAATCGTTGGTGGCCAAAAACTGCTGTATCAGCGCCAGACGGCTTTCCGTTAGCCTACGATGAAGGCCAAGTCCGATATCGTCGCCAATTGGCTGCCCCGTTACACCGGCACGGCCACGAAAGATTTTTCGAAGTATGTTCTGCTGGTCAACTTCACGCAGTACGTGAATCTTTTCGCGGAATGGCACGGCGTGGAGGTGCGCGGACGCGATCGCCCGATGGCCAATGCCACGGCCAACGGCATCACCATCCTCAACTTCGGCATGGGTAGCGCGAGCGCCGCCACGGTGATGGATTTGCTCAGCGCCGTTCACCCGAAAGCCGTTCTGTTCCTTGGCAAATGCGGCGGCCTGAAGCGCAAGAACAAACTCGGCGACCTTATTCTCCCCATCGCCGCTATCCGAGGCGAGGGAACGTCGACCGATTATTTCCCGCCCGAGGTCCCGGCGCTCCCGGCCTTTTCGCTGCAAAAGGCGATCTCGACGACCATCCGCAACCACGACCTCGATTACTGGACCGGCACCGTCTACACGACGAACCGCCGCGTCTGGGAGCATGACGATGCGTTCAAGAAATATCTCGCCCGCATCCGCTGCATGGGGATCGACATGGAGACCGCGACCATCTTCATCACCGGTTTTCATAACGAGATCCCCACCGGCGCGCTTCTGCTTGTTTCGGATCAACCTATGGTGCCCGAAGGAGTCAAGACCGCCATCAGCGACGACATTGTCACGTCGAAATTTATGGATATTCATCTGCGGATCGGAATTGATTCGCTCAGCGAACTTATCCACCACGGCCAGACAGTGAAACACCTCCGGTTCTGAAGATCGCCCTCTCGCCCTCGCTCTCAAAGATTCGGCGTGACTTCCGCCTTGCTTCCCTTCACACATGATGGCGATGAAATCGCTGCCTCGCCTGGTCGTGGCTGCTGTTCTCCTTGCGGCTTCCGCAGCCGGCCACGCTCAGACCATCGCCGACCTTCCGGACGACAAGTTCAGGTCCGTGGTTGAAAAGGCCGCGCTCTACGCGAAAGCCCTCAGCGCGGCGCGCACTGTCCAAAAATCCTACGATCGCTACGCCGCCTGGGTCGATATCAAGATCGGGCCGACCGGCAAGGAACGTTCCATCGATGGTGTGCCCGGTATCGGCGCGCTCCAGGAAATCACGGATGCGGCTACGAAGGGCCCGGGCATGTGGCCGCCGTTGGGGGGCGTCGATGGGATGGCGCAAAAACTAGGGCAGGCGACCACCGCTCTCGCGCCGCTGATCAAAAGCGCCTCCGATTATTACACGCAACGCCAATACAAAAACGACGGCGCGAAACGCGGCCAGGAATTGCATGGGCAGATGCTGCCGTTGTTCGAGCAATTCTTTGCGGCCGAGCTGGCCATGCGCCGTGAGTTCAGCGCGGTGTTCGAGGACATCGAACGGCGCTATCTGGCCCAGATCGAGAAGGAGCACGGGAAAAACTACGAATGGCATTTGCGCAGCTTCCTTCTCGCTGCAAAGACGCTTACCGACCTTCTCCCGAACCATGCCGATGCCGCCATGATCGAAGGCGCGCGTTTCAAGGCGCGATTCGCGAATCTCCAGGCCGCCTACACCCTTTTCACCCATTATTGCGTCGAACATCCGGCCGAGGTGCAGAAGGCGGTCCTCTCCACTTCGCTGGAGGATTTCTTTGCCGCCACGCGCATCCTCCGCGGCATTCTCGACGCGCCGAAGCCCGACCGTCAGGTTTACCTCGCGAAGGTCAACGATCTTGCCGCGAAATACGAAGCGCTCGTCCAGCGCACCACGATGACCGCTGCGCGGTGATCAGATAAGAAATCCCAAGTACCTAGCTCCAAGGAAATCCTCGATCGGCTCATCGACGCCTGCGTCACGCCGGAAGGCCTGGCCGCCCTCATCGCCGATCCCGTGCCGCGCAAGAACGCCAGCTCGCTGTCATCGCTCCCCAGTATCGACGGTTCTCGCAAGCAAATCGACTGGTTCAAAGCCCGCCACGGCTTCTTTACCAGCCCGCGGCTAGAAATTGCACAACCTCGATCTCCAGCTGCCGGTGAAGAAAAGTGACGAGTGACGCTCAGACCAGCCGTTCCCTGGTTCCCATGTTGCACTTGGGGATGCTCAATGGGAGCGAAGCTCAGCTTCGAAGAAACACTCTCTACGCCCGCAGGGGGGTGAAAATTTTCGGCAAATAGGGTTTGGCAATCACCGCCCCGACGGTTAGAGACAACTAGTTACGTGAGAAAAGAAGTTTTCATTTGCGATAATTGTGGGGCGAGGAAGCGGCTCGATAGCTCGCAGCGGCATTGGTGCGAGGAATGCAAAACCTCCAGTCCAGTGGAGCTCAGGCCCGCGCGCGACAAACGTCCCCCGCCGAAACCCTCTGAACGGGTCGAACACGCGGGGTCGATCTACCGTTAGGCGAGAGTTGCGGGGAACCGCGCAGCGTTTCTGACCAATTCGGTCCAGCAAATTGTCCTCATGCAATACGTGAATCTCGGTTCCACCGGTCTGAAGGTTTCCCGGATTTGTCTCGGGACCATGACCTACGGCTCGAGCAAGTGGCGGCCCTGGGTGCTCGATGAGGACGCCAGCCGTCCGCTCATCAAACAAGCGCTCGAACATGGCATCAATTTTTTCGATACCGCTGATATGTACTCGTTAGGCGCAAGCGAGGAAGTGCTCGGCCGCGCCTTAAAAGATTTTGGTCCGACTCGCGAGAAAATCGTCATCGCGACGAAAGTTTATTACCCCGTCGGCGACGATCCCAACCAGCGCGGTTTATCCCGCAAGCACATCATGCACGCAATCGATGACAGCTTGCGCCGGCTCGGCACCGACTACGTCGATCTGTATCAAATCCATCGCTTCGATGCGGAAAGTCCGATCGAAGAAACGCTGGAGGCGCTGCACGATGTCGTCCGCGCGGGGAAGGCGCTTTATCTCGGCGCGTCGTCGATGTTCGCCTGGCAATTCGCGAAGATGCTTTATGCGGCGGATGCGAATGGCTGGACGCGTTTCGTCACGATGCAGAATCATTACAACCTCCTTTACCGCGAAGAAGAGCGGGAGATGATGCCCCTTTGCCTCGAGGAAAGAATCGGAGTGCTGCCGTGGAGTCCGCTGGCGCGCGGTCTTCTGACCGGGAAACGCAGGCCGAAAACCGTCCGCGCCACGACCGATACCTACAGCCATCGACTCTACGGCGAGGAAATCAACGACGCCGACGCGCGCGTGATCGATTCCTTAGAAGCGCTCGCGAATGAGTCCGGGATTTCTTCAGCTCGGATGGCTCTGGCCTGGCTCCTGCAAAAACCGGGCGTAATCGCGCCGATCATCGGTGTATCGAAGCCGCAGCAATTGGACGACGCGCTGGCCGCGCTCGAGGTGCGGGTTCAGCCCCAGACGATAGCCAGACTGGAGCAACCGTACGTGCCGCACGCTGTGGCGGGAATGTAACGAGGGATCAGGGGCGGTGGGAAGCATTACCCCAGAGTCCCGTTCATTTCTGCCCGTCGTACCGGCCCTCATACATCCAAACGCAGATATTAAGGCGCGTTTCCAAGTTCAGTTTTTGCAGGATATGCTGGACGTGCTTTTGGACTGTGCGCGGGCTGCATTTTAGAATCCGCCCGATCGCACTATTACGCTTCCCGGCGACGATCAATTCCACCACTTGGATCTCGCGCGGCGTCAAAGAGTGGGACTCCGCTGCACTGCGAAGATTTGATTTCGGGAAAGAGTTGCGACTAGTGCGGTTACTCCTGGAGGGCATTGGGAAGGCAGTTCAAGTAACATTGTTTCGCAAGCTTCGCAACAACGCCAGAGCCAGTATAACGTTCGACGGCTGTTACTTCGACCGCGCGGAAATTTCTTTGGCAAGGGTTCACTATCGTGCTGACCGCGCTTTTCGCCTGACATTCTTCTAGCGGTCGCGGAGGAAATACGCAGGTGTGCGTAAGGAAAATTCCTAGGGCGAGGTACGGGAGTCGCTATGGGACCCACGATGCTCCGTGGGAAGCCAACTGGGACGGGCTTCGCCCCCACGTTGCTTCGTCTGACGCTCTGTTTGTGCGCTTTGATCTGCGCGCGCTCAGCTGTGGCAGGCACAACGTGGGATGGTGGTGGTGCGAACGCAAGTTGGGGGACCGCGAACAATTGGAACCCGAACGGCTTGCCGCTCTTCAACGGCACCGAAACCATCACCCTCGGCACTGCCTTCACCTCCGGCACGACGATGACTCTCGACGGCTCCCGTTACATAAACGACTTGACGATCAACACGATTACGGGATTCACCATTTCCGCGGGCACAGGCGGAACCCTGAACCTCCGCAGCGGCAACATCACCCGTCAGGACGTGGCCGGCACCGAAGCGGTCCAAATCATTTCTGCCGGAATGGTGCTGGGCGATCCCGCCGGCGTCGCAGCTTATACTGGCACTTGGAACATCGCCGGGAGCAACAGCCTGAACATTACCGGAAACATCGCGGA
>JALYIN010000127.1 GCA_030775765.1 Verrucomicrobiota bacterium | reverse complement strand
GCGAGGAGTTGAGCGGCGATTCTCTGGCGACGGCGAAGGCCGCGGCCGACGCGGGCGTGCGAATTTACACGGTGGGGGTAGGCACCTCCGAAGGCTCTCTCATTCCTCTCAGCGGTGAAGGTGGCGGGACTGCTTTCGTGAAGGACAGCAACGGGCAGGTGGTGAAATCGAAACTGGACGAAAAGCGCCTGAAGGGAATCGCAGAAACCACGGGCGGGTTTTATATTCACCTGGAAGATGGACCTCGGACGATGAAACAGCTTTTCGACGAAGGGCTCGCGAAAATGCAAACAGGCGACATCGATGACCGGATGTCGCGGCGGCCGATCGAGCGGTATCAATGGCCGCTCGGCGCGGCGCTGGTGGTTTTCGCCGCGGCATTTCTTCTCCGCGAGCGAAAACGCGAGCGAGCCCGGGCGGTGACGCCTGTCGCGCCGAGACGTTCGCTTGCGACGGCAGCTGTGGTCCTGCTCTTTGCTGGCAGTTCTTTTGCCGCCGCACCCGGCCTGGATGCGTACCGGAACGACAATTACACGGAAGCGTATCAACAATTTGAGAAGACCCTGAAGGAACATCCGGACACGCACGCGGCGGACCGGATCGAGTTCGATGCCGGTGCGGCGGCTTACAAGCTGGGGAACTACAATCAGGCGCTGGAATGGTTCAGCCGTTCGCTGCTTTCAAAAGACAAATCGCTCCAGGAAAAAAGCCATTACAACATTGGCCGGACGCTGGAGGAGCGTGCCGATAGAGCCGAAACGAACGAGAAGGCGCTGGGCGATCTCCGCAACGCGGAATCACACTACGAGGAAGCACTGAAGCTCGATCCGAGCGACGAGCGGGCGAAGGCGAACCTCGAGGAGGTGAAGCAGAAGATCGAGCGTTTGAAGCAGAATCCGAAAAAGTCACCGACGCCTTCGCCACCACCGCAGAAAGACAAAAAACAAGATCAGCAAAAGGATCAACAGCAGAAAGACCAAAAGCAAAAGGACCAGCAACAGAAGAACGATCAGGATAAACAACAGCAGCCGCAATCCGGCGGCGACGACAAGCAGCAACAACAGGCCAAGAACGATAAGAAGCAGGAACCGAAGCCGGGCGAATCTCCCAGTCCTTCCCCCGGCGATCAGAAGCAGGAGAACCAGCCGGGTTCATCCCCCTCGCCTTCTGCCGACAAGGGGAACGGCGGCGACAAAAAAGAGAACAAAGAGCCGCCGGCCGAGGGCGAGGCGGACGGGTCGCCTTCTCCCTCGCCGTCCGACCAGGGCAGCCCATCTCCCACCCCGGGTCAGGGCGAAGGGCCGCAGCCGGAAGGTTCGCCGAGCGCCAGTCCCGGCTCATCTCCGGGGAAGAAAATGGCGGGCGATCTAAAAGCGGCGGGCGACGAAAAGCCCAAGGACCCGCCGCAAGACGCGCAAGCCATGGAGGCCGAGCCGGAGAAAGAAGGGCAGATGAGCGAAAAACAGGCGCAAATGCTTTTGCGATCGATGAAGGACGAAGAACAGCGGGTGCAGCTTGATGAACGCAAGGCGGCACGGCATGTCTATAAGGACTGGTAGGAACCGCTCTCGCGATGTTTCAGACACCTTTACTTCGACCTGCCGATTTTCGGCGCGCCCTGCTCGCGGCGGCTCTGGCTTTTCTTGCCGTGTCTCCGGCGAGCGCGGCGAGCGCGGACGTCACCGCCGTCCTGAGCAATTCAAACACGGCCGTGGGCCAGATGGTCCAGCTCCAGATAAAAGTAACCGGCACGGCGAGCGCCCGGCCGCCGGGCGCGATCGCGGTGGATGGGTTGGACATTCGTTTCAGCGGGCAATCACAGTTGCTGGAAGGCCGCAACTTCCAGTTCACCTACAGCTACATCTACAATTACACGGTGACGCCGCTTAAGGCAGGCACGTTCAAGATCCCGCCCCAAACACTCGAAGCCGGCGGGACCACGATGCGAACTCCAGAGCTCACTCTGCATGTCGCGGCGGATTCGGGCACGGCGCAATCACCGCAGTCGAAAAATTCGTCCGGGATCGATCTCAGCAAGATTGCTTTCGCCGAACTGACACTCAGCAAGACCACCGCCTATGTCGGTGAAATGATCCCGGCGGTGGTGCGCATCGGAGTGAATGTTCGCACGCCGGTGGAATCATTGGGCAATCTTCCGGAGATCACCGGCCAGGGATTCACGGCCCAGAAAGCGCGCGAGCCGCGGCAGACCATCGAAACAATCGGCGGCAGGACTTACCAGGTCTTCACCTTCAAGACCGCGCTCTCACCGGCGCGAAGTGGCAAGATCGAAGTCGGGCCAGTGCAGGCGAACGCGGTGGTGCGGATCCCGCGTCCGAGTTCCCGCAGCCAGACCATGCCCCGCGATCTGTTCGACCAGAACGATCCGTTTATGGACAATTTTTTCCGCGACCCGCTGTTCACGCCCAGCACACCGCAGGAAGTGAAAATTAAGAGCGAGGCGGTGACGCTGGAAGTGAAGTCCCTGCCGCCCGGCGCGCCGCCGGAGTTTGGCGGAGCCGTCGGCAACTTTGTGCTCTCGAACGAAGCGAAGCCGAAAACGGCGCAGGTGGGCGATCCATTCACGGTGACCGCGACGATCACCGGGCGCGGAAACTTTGATCGGGTCACGGCGCCGACCTTCGAAGATGAGCACGGGTGGCACAGGTATCCACCTTCTGCCGACTTCAAGCAGGACGACGACATTGGAATCAGCGGCACGAAAAAATTCGAGACGGTCCTGAGCGCGAATGAACGGAAAGACAATATCCCCGCGCAACTCTTCTCCTACTTCGATCCGGCGAAGGAACAATATGTGACGCTGCGGACGGAACCGATTCCCGTTAAAGTAGAAGGCGGCGCCGCCCCGAGCGCGACCACCGCGCCGGCGAACAGACAAGCGCCCGCGACGACCGCGTCTGCTTCTCCGGCGCCACGCCCGGCGTCGCAACAGGAAATCCTTCATCAGCTCACGGAACTTCCGGCGGAGGCGGAGTCGTTCATCCCGCTGTTCGCCCGGCGGTCTTTCTGGCTGGCGCAATTGATCCCGCTCGTGGCTCTCCTCGGTTTCATAGCATGGAAGCTTCGCGTCGCGCATTTGAATAACCGCGAGCTCCAGCGGCGTGAAGCTTTGCAGCACGAAGCGGCGGCGTTGCAGCGCAGCCTTCGGCGCGAGGATGTCTCGCCGGCGGAATATTTTTCAAAGGCTTCGCGGGCGGTGCAATTGAAGACAGCCCTCGTGCGCAACGTCGATCCGGCCGGGGTGGATGCCGACATCGCCGCCTCGACGTTCCGAATGGATGAAGCGACGCGTTCCCGGCTGCGGCGTTTGTTCGAGAAGAGCGATGAAGCACGTTATAGCGGCAGCGGAAACGGTATTCGTCTCCTGCCCGCCGAAACGCGGAACGAAGTGCTCGAGTTGATCGATAATCTGCGACCGTGAAGAAACGACTTTGTCTGATGATTACTGCCATCGCCTGTTTCCTCGCGGGCCCGGTGTTTGCCGCCGACGAAAGCAGGTTTACGAAAGCGAACCAGGATTACGCTGAGGCGCGCTTCCAGGAAGCGGCCGAGGGCTACGAGAGTCTGGTTCAATCCGGGCACTGCAACGCGACGGTATTTTACGATTTGGGAAACGCCTACTACCGCCTCGGGAGTTTCGGCAAAGCGATCCTGAATTACGAACGAGTGCTCGCCCTCGACCCGCGCCATCCGGAAGCGAACGCGAACCTGCGGCTTGCGCGAGACGAAGCGCGGGCGCTGGAACTGCGAAAGGACCGGATCGAGCGTTATGCGAGCGGGGCGACGGTGAAGCAATACACGATCGCGGCGACCGTCGCCTTCTGGTTTGCCCTGTTTCTGATTGCCCACTTATTCCTTTCGCGACGCCGTTCTGCTGGTCGCATCGCCCTGATCGCGGTGAGCCTGTTGGTCTCTGGCGTCTCGGTGTTCGCCGTTTTCACCCTGGAAGATGGGACTCGCGGGAACGCTCTGGCCATCGTGACCGCAAAAGAAATCGAGGCGCGTCTCGCCACGGCGGACAATGCCAAGAGCGTTTTGCTGTTACCCGCCGGCAGCGAAATCAAGATCCTGAGCGAGCGCGGCGACTGGGTTTACGCCGCGCTGCCAAACGACCAGCGCGGTTGGATCCCAGTGAGCAGCGCCGAGCGCGTGCGGATGTAGCGATCGCGTTCGACGACGCTCCTCTTTCCACTCACGTCTCGAGAAATCACCCGGGGTTGTGAAGGCCGCTAATGTCCCGCATCTTGAGAGCGGATGAAGGCGGAGATGGATATCGGGACGGACAAAAAAGCGTTCCAAATTAATCTCGATGCGAAGAAGTACGGCACTTTCGCCGAAATCGGCGCGGGCCAGGAAGTGGCCCGGCGTTTTTTCCACGTTGGCGGTGCGGCCGGAACCGTGGCCAAAACAATGTCGGCCTACGACATGACGTTCAGCGATGCGATCTACGGACCGGCCGATCGTTACGTGAGCCGCAATCGCCTCCAGACGATGCTCGATCACGAGTACGAGTTGCTAATCGAAAGGCTGGATAAGAAGCTGGGCGGCGTCCGTACTTTTTTTGTTTTCGCCGATACGGTGGCGGCGCGCAGTTTCAAGCAGCACAACGAATCGCACGGCTGGCTGGGCGTGCGTTTCCAGCCGGAGCCGCGGGGCGTGCCGAGCCAGATTATCATTCACGTGCGGATGCTGGACGAATCGAACATCGACCAGCAGGAAGCGCTCGGGATCATCGGCGTGAACCTCCTCTTCGGGGCGTTCTACCATCAACAGCCGGAGAAATTGATCGCATCGCTCCAGGAAAATCTCGACCCGAACCGGATGCAGATTGACCTGATCAAGTTTTCCGGGCCGGCTTACGCGGGAGTCGACAACCGGTTGATGAGTCTCCAACTCGTCAGCCAGGGACTCACCGATGCGGTGATTTTTACGGCGAACGGTGGGGAGATGGTGCAGGCGGCCGATATTCTCTACAAGAAATCGATCCTGGTGGAACGCGGCAGTTTCCGCCCGGTCACCTACGCGACGAACGATATGTTGAACGGCGCGCGCTCGGTGTTCCTGAAACAGTCCAGCTGTTCGGATGCGGACCTTGTGGTCCTGATGGAAATGACGCTGGAGAACCTGCTCGCGGAAGGGCAATTGAACCACGCCGATTTTTTGGCGCGCGTCGACATCCTTGGAGCCTTGGGGCGGACGGTGATCATCTCGAAGTTCGGCGAATATTTTCGCCTCGCTTCTTATCTATCGCGTTACACCAGCCGGAAGATCGGCCTGGTGATGGGCGTTCCGAGTCTTCTGGAAATTTTCGATGAAAAATATTACCTGGCGCTCGAGGGGGGAATTCTCGAGGCGCTGGGCCGGATGTTTAAGAGCGGGCTGAAGCTTTATGTTTATCCGATGATCGACGAGCAGACCGGCGAGCTAATTACCGCGCAAAAACTCGAGGTCGCGCCGAATTTGCGGTCGCTTTACCGCTACCTCGTGGAAAACGAATTCATCCAAGAGATCACCGATTACAATCCGGAATACCTCCGCATTCACCCGCCCGAGACGCTGGCAAAACTCCAATCGGGCGATGCGTCGTGGGAGGCCATGGTGCCGCCGGAGGTCATCCGGATGATCAAAGAGCACCAGTTCTTCGGATATCGGTCGGCTGGGGCCCTGTAGCCACGGTAGCGCAGGCCGTTTGCGGAGGATGAGCCGTCACGAAAGAGGAGGGCCCACAGGACTGCGGCTACGGCGAAAAGGCCCGTTTGTCGGCACGCTTCCGGCTATATGGAACCAGCATCATGGCGCGGCGTGGAAATTCTGTTTTTGGCATCGATCTCGGCAAGCACATCTTTAAAGGCGTCCTGCTCCAGCGAAAAGGCGACGATCGCTTCGTTCTGACGAGCTACGCCTCGCGGGAAGTGCCAGAGGAATTGAAGACTCCCGAAGATCTCGCCCAGCACCTCAAGCTTTTGTTGAAGGACTTGGGCGGCAGCGCCAAGGGTTGCGCCATCGCCGTTTCCGATCCGGGCTCGCTCCTTCGTATCATCGAGCAGCCGAACACGCCGATCGATCTCTTGCGCAATGCGCTTCGGCTCAACGGCCTCGCGGTCCTGAACCAGGAATGCAAGGATTTCGTGCTCGATTGCGCGCCGGTTCTCGCGGAAGAGGCGAATGGCTACAAGACCAACGGCAACGGCAAGGACAAGGACGTGCCCGAGCAGGAGATGAATGGCCAGAACGGCGTCGTTAAAACAAAATATCTCGTCGGCGGAATGCTGCGCCCGACCGTGAAACAAATCTCGGAGGCATGCACCAAATCGCGAACGTCGGCGGATATTCTCCAGCTGGCGCCGGTCTGTTCGTTCAACGCCTTCGAGTTCGCCTACCCCGAGATTTTTTCCAAGGACGCTTTTCTTCTCCTCGATATGGGACACCTCCAAAGCACGGTGTTGATCGGCAGCAAGAAGGAGCTGGTGCTGGTGCGCAGCATTGATTACGGCGGGAAGGCATTGACCCAGGCGCTGACCGCTGACGGCGCGCTCGACTCCGCGGCGGCGCGCGTAATGATGGAGGAAGGCGATGCGGGCATGGCGGAAATTTGCCGTAGCTCACTCACCCGTCTCGCTACCGAGGTCCGTAATTCGATTGGCTTTTTCGAAGGCCAGCACGAGCAGAGCATTCATCGGATTTTTGTATCCGGCGGTCTCGCCCGCACGGAGACCATTTTGCAAACCCTGAGCGACGAGCTGGGATTGCCCTGCGAAATCTGGGACCCGCTTGAAACCTGTGAAGTGGCGCTGCCTCCGGCGAAACGGCAGGCGTTGCCGCACGAATTTGTGTCGCTGAACGTCGCCTGCGGCGCGGCCTTCGAGTATCTGCGGAACTAACGCACGCCCATGGCTCTCCACCTTAACCTCCTTCACGAGGAAATCCTCCAGCAGCGCCAGCGCCAGCGCGATCCCCTCAAGATCGGCATGATGGTGCTCGGCGCCCTCGGCGCGGTCATGCTCCTCTACTACCTTTGGAACGCCTACCAGGTGCTCGGAATACGGAACCGGCTTGAGCAGGCGCGCCACGATTGGGCCAAGGTCGAGCCGAAAGTTACCGGTGCCCAAAAACGCTCCGCCGAACTGAGCGGCATCATCAGCACAACCAAGGTACTCGACGGGATTATCGACAACCGCTTCTTTTGGGGACCATTCATGGAAAAACTTTCGCGTTGCGTCGCGCTCAACGCGCAGCTGAGCAGCATGGACGGCAGCGTGCTCGAGGATGGAAGAATCAGCATCGTGATCGAAGGCCTGGCCGCCGGGCGCGAACCGCGCGCCGCCGCCGAGGAACTTCGGCAACTTCTCCTGGAACAGCTCGGGCAGAGCAGTTACTCCGAGGTCAAGGTAGAATTCAAAACCCTCGAAGATCTCGACACGATCGTAAATATCGGCGGATCCAACATGGCCATGTCCCGCTTTGCGATTAACGCCACCTTCGCCACAACCGCGGCCAAGCCTTCCGCGACGCCGGGACCGCGAATCAAGACCCGGGGAGAACCGAAGTCATGAAGCGAATCCAGGTAAATCTCAACAAGGATCAGATTCAGAAGCTGGCGTTGAGCACAATCGGGTTCATCGTGCTCCTCTACGTCTACTTTAGTTTCTTCCTCGGCCCGTTAAACAACAGCCGCGATACCGCTGAGGCCCAGATCACTGAACTCCAGGGCAAGGTCGCCAGTTCCAAAAACGAGCTGTCGAAAACGGCCAACCTCGAGAAGCAGGCCGACGCTTCCACGAAACGTTTCGCCGCCCTAAAAGCGCTCAGCCCGGAGGGCGCACCGATTGCCTGGTTCCCGCCGCGGCTGAAAGCATTTTTCGCGAACCAGGAGATCGATAAGGCGACGGCGAGGTTCGAGACGAGCGTCCCGTTCAAGGAAACCGATCTCGCCGGCTGGATGCGTTACAACTGGGCGATCGAGCTGCCCCAGGCCGATTTCTCCACCCTCGGCAAGGCCGTTGCCGCGCTGGAAAACGCCGAGCCGCTTCTTGCGATTACCCACATTAGCATTAAGGCACTGCCGGAAGACCCCCAGTTCCAACAGGTCACGCTGACCGCGAGCACGGCCATGGTGAAACGATGAAAACGATCCTCGCTGTCCTGACTTTCGCTGCTCTCTCGCTCCCGGGCCTCCGGGCTGAAGACGCGGCTCCCGCCATTGAGTTAAAGAACAAGTCGTCCTTCACAATGGACGCGAGCGGTCGGAACCCGTTCTGGCCCATCGGCTGGAAACCCGTGGCTCACGTGCAGAACAACACCGAGCACACCGGCCCGGACATTTCTCCCACCGCGTTTGTCGTCAGCTCCATCACGTTCGATGCCGGCGCCCGCTTCGCCATCATCAATGGCAAACCAATGCAGGAAGGCCAGCAGTTCGGTCTGCAACTCGGCACCCAGACCTATCAACTGACCGTCAAATCGATCGAGGACGGCCGCGTCATCCTCGCC
>JALYIN010000126.1 GCA_030775765.1 Verrucomicrobiota bacterium | reverse complement strand
GTGTTGGCACGAGCGGTCGACCGTGAGAAGGAGTTTGCGGTTCGCACCGCCCTAGGAGCGGGCCGCGGCCGCCTGGTCCTTCAGCTATTAGCAGAAAGTCTAGTATTCGGTGTTGCGGCAGGAATCGTGGGAATCGGCGTGGCTTTCGTGGGTACACGCGGGCTGCTGACCGTCCTGCCTAAGGCGGCAGTTCTGCCTAGGCTTGCTTCCGTGAAGGTTGATCTGGCGGCGCTGGCTTTTGTTTGTGTGCTCACGCTAGTGGCGAGCCTGGTCTTTGGCTTTGTGCCGCTGCTGCGGGCGTCGAGAAGCGGGCCGCACGATGCTTTGAAAGTGGAAGGACGCGGCTTTTCGGCGGGTACGAGCAAGCGGCGGCTTGGACAGATATTTATCGTGAGTGAGTTTGTCTTCTCGCTGGTTCTGCTGATCTTGGGCGCGCTGCTGGTGGAAAGCTTCCTGAAGCTGCGGCGTGCTGACCCCGGATTCGACTCAAAAAACCTCATGGTCTTTCGCATCCCTGTTCCAGAAGTGAGCTACGGGAAGTTCACTTATGGGGCGCAGGACACGCGCAGAGAAAAATTGTACGAGCAACTCGAGCGGCTCTTGAGCGATATTCCCGGTGTCGAGTCCGTAGGTTTTGCGGCAAACCTGCCGCTGAAACAAGTTTTCAACCCTTCGCCGGTGCTTGTCACAGGCCGGGAGCCCCCTGCCGGATTGGTCAATGGGAAGGAGACCCCGCTCGAGGCACAAACGGCAACCCAGACGGTGAATCCAGACTACTTTCGTGCATTGCGAGTGAAGCTGGTCAGTGGACGCTTTTTTGAAGAGCGCGATAACTTTGACGCTCCCGAGGTCGCTATCGTCAATGAGGCCTTCGTGAGGAGGTTCTTTCCAAACGAGGATCCCATCGGCAAAGAGGTGACCGTGTGGTTTGCCCAAACGAAGATCATTGGCGTGACCTCGGACTTTAAGATGAGTGCACTCGATCAGAAGACGCTGCCTGAAATCTTTTGGTGCTCGCGACAAGTACAATCGCCCAACGCTTGGATCATGCTGAGGGCAAAGGCGGACCGTTACATGGTGGCCCCCATTGTTCAACAGAAGATTCAGGCCTTTGACGCCGACCTCCCAGTGCAGGAGATGCAATCTATGACAGAGGTCATCGCCGATTCTTTGTGGCTCAAACGCCTTTCGGCAATTCTGATTGGCTTGGTGGCGATGTTGGCTATTCTCCTGGCAGGCGCAGGGATATACAGCGTCATGTCCTATTCCGTCAGTCAGCGCAGAAAAGAGGTGGGGATTCGCATCGCCTTCGGCGCTGACCGGCGCGATGTGCTGGGATTGATCATGGGGGAGACTTGCCGATTGGCGCTTCTGGGCTCGGTACTAGGATGCGCCGCGGCGTTCGTTGTCGGTCACCTCGCAACGCACACGGTGTACCTCTCGCCAGGACTGGCATCAAGCCAATTTCAGGATAGTTTGAATCCGGCAGCGTTCGTACTCAGTTCTCTTTTTCTGTTTGGTGTAGCAATTTGTGCCAGTTTCGCGCCCGCACATCGGGCCTTGCGTGTTGATCCAATGGTCGCGCTGCAGCACGAATAGCCCCACCCGAGCGCTAGTTCTGGAGACGGACGTATGAGCGAACTACGCGCGTTGCCTGGCCGACCTTCATATTCGGCGTTGCAACAGCAGTACGCACATCAGTTAGGAACGGCCAGACCATCATCAGTTGGGCTTGTAGAGGTGCCGCCCATTCCAGAAGGCTATGCACTTCGCCGGTTCTGCCCTGGAGACGAAATCGATACGACGATCTGTTTCACTTGGCCTTTGAGGATAGAAGCAGGATTTTTTGCGGTGGAACACGTCGCATCCGGTGAGCTTGTGGCATTCTGCGTCGCTATGTACGGCAGTAGTTCGCACGGCTTCGCCGCACACAGGTGGGCGACGAAATAGACCCTGGATAAGGAAGAAAAGACGGTTAACCTATGCGCGGGTTACTCGCGAGCCATCATGCTGAGCGCCGAGGAATTCTAAAATTGCTTGGTGGGCTGCAGCAGGCTGGTCGGTCTCGAAGATGTGGCTGGCATGGGGAATCAACACCAACCTAGCTCCCGGAATTCGCTCAGCGATTAATTTGGCGTTGGCGGCTGGAATGAGCCTGTCGGTTTGGCCGTGGATAACGAGCGTTGGGAAGGTGATCTGCGCGATGCGGCTATACGCTTCCCATCCGAAAATGCCCTGTAACTGGCCTGCATAACCCTGTGGGGTGGGGTACCACTTCATGCGGATGGCCATATCTTCGTTGATGCGCTCGCGCGGAGTGGCGGGGTCATAAAGGAATGGCGTGATAGCCTCCCGGGATTCTTCAGGTGTCATGCCTTGACGCAACAAGGTCTCTATTACTGCGGCTTCGGCTCGCACGGCATGGGGCCCGCCCGCAGCGGTGCAACCCAGAATCAACGAGCGCACCCGCTTCGGATATTGAAGCGCAAATTCCTGCGCCATCATGCCCCCCATGGACAGACCAAATACATGCGCGGCCTCTACACCCGCGGCATCCAGCACTGTGGCTCCGTCGGAGGCCATCGAGGGGATGGAATAAACGCCCGATGGCACATCGCTTTGTCCGATGCCGCGATTGTCGAAAGCAATGGTGCGGTAGCGTTGGGCAAGAACAGGCCGGGTGCGATGCCACATGTAGGAGGGATAGCTGAGGCCCATGATGAGCAGCAGAGGTTCGCCGAAGCCGCATTCATCCCAATATATTTTGACATCTTCGTTCATAACAAAGGGCATGGAGGTCTCCGGTTTCGCGACCCGTATATGAAAATATGATGGTTTAACACAGATGAATGTGACTAACGCGATTGCATTGTATATAATTCGCCTCTCTATGCCAAATAAAGAATCGTTATACCAGGTGGCCGACCGCATCGCCACGATTACGCTCAACCGTCCCGACAAACTTAACGCCTGGACTACCATCATGGAACGCGAAGTGCGCTCCGCGGTGGAAGAGGCGGAGCGCGATGAAAACGTTCGCGTCATTGTCCTGACGGGAGCGGGACGCGCGTTCTGCGCCGGCGCAGACATGTCGGTCTTGAGCACCGTCGCCGAAAAGGGACTCGATGCAGCGCGGACGGCGCAGGCGGTGCAAAAGACAGAGAGCAAACCCGACGGTGTTCGAGATGACTTTCGACACAAATATTCGTATTTCCCGGCTGTGACGAAACCCGTGATTGCCGCGATCAATGGGCCGGTAGTGGGATTGGGCTTGGTGATTGCTTTGTATTGCGATATACGGTTTGCTTCTGATGCCGCGCGATTCGGGACAACTTTTGCCCGGCGAGGACTTATAGCCGAGTACGGAATGGCGTGGATGCTGCCGCGCCTTGTGGGACACGCAAATGCGCTGGATCTGTTGCTCTCCGCCAGGATGATCGATGCAGCGGAAGCGATGAGAATAGGACTGGCGAACCAAGTCTACCCGCGCGACAGCTTTATGGAGAAAGTGCGGGAGTACGCAATAGACCTGGCGTCGAACGTCAGCCCGCGGTCGACGCGGATCATCAAGCGGCAAGTGTATGAAGCGATGTTCGAAACGCTGTCAGGTTCCTTTGAACGTTCTGAGCAAGAAATGCTGGCCAGCTTGCAGTGCGCGGACTTCAAAGAAGGCGTTGCACATTTCGTTGAAAAACGCGCACCGGCGTTTACCGGAAAATGAAGAACTGTCTATGAATTTCGAAGTCAGTGAAAAGACCAAGGAACTACAGCAGCGAGTGCGAGCTTTCATGGATTCCCATGTATATCCGAACGAGGAGGAATTCCAAGCGGAGATCGCCCAGGCGCGATGGAAACCCACCCGAATTGTCGAAGAACTGAAGGCCAAGGTGCGGCACGAAGGATTGTGGAATTTATTCTTGCCGCAGGACAAGAATGGCGCGGGCCTCACCAACCTCGAGTATGCACCGCTGTGTGAAATCATGGGCCGCAGTCACATCGCACCCGAGATCTTCAATTGTTCGGCCCCAGATACGGGGAACATGGAAATCCTTGCTCGCTTTGGCACCCCGGAGCAAAAGGAAAAATGGCTGAAGCCTCTGCTTGCGGGAGA
>JALYIN010000125.1 GCA_030775765.1 Verrucomicrobiota bacterium | reverse complement strand
TCCGAAAACATCGATCCGGCCGGAGACCGCCAGCTTCCCGTTGACCTGCAAGGTTACGCTTCCACCAGTGCCGCCGATTGAGCCATCGGAGTTATCGATGAATGCGTTCAGATCAGCGCCGATAGTCGCATTGGCAAAAGTTACTTTGATGAACGCATCCGAAACGATCGTGCCGCCGGTCGTGCCCGACTGACTGTTGAGGATCTCGAAGTTCGCGTTGCCCGTGGTCGTGAAAGTTCCCCCCGCCGAGAAAGTGATTCCGGCGCCCGAGCCGATGAAGCCTTTGAAGCGGTTGTCGATTAGCACATTCACGGAATTAGCCGTCAACCCGGTGCCGATCGTGGAAGTAATATTGCCACCCGTCTGGATCCGGCCGCCATTGGAATTGTTGACCACCACGTTTAACGCCCCCGCCTTCCCGGTCGTGAGACTGCCGTCAAGCGTCAGGGAAATATTTCCGCCGGTGCCGATAATGCCGGGCGAGGAGTTGAGCACCTGTAAATTGAGACCACCGTCGCCCAGAGTCGCCGTGTAAGAACCTGTCCCGGTCATGGTGATGACGCCGCCATTGCTCAGCGTTCGACCCGCCCCGATGGCGACGCTCGCCAACAAATCCGATGTCGTGATCGGGCCAATGGCGCTGATCGTGACGTTGCTTCCGCTGCCTTGGTTTGCGGTGGTGGGCCCGGTCTGGAAGAGCGCAATCCCTGCAATGTTCATGGCGGCGCCCGATCGGAGAGTAATATTTCCTCCAGTCGTTAGGCCGCTGCCGTCCGTTCCAAGCGTGAGGCCACCGTTCGCCTGAAAATTCCTGCCGGCAAAGAGAAGGATGTTCAGGCCGTCGGTTATTCCACCGTTGGAACGCTGAATGTTAAACGCGTTCGTAACCGTGATATCGTTACCGGATTGGAAGGTGACATTGCCGGTCGAAGCGCTCGCCATGGCGGTCAAGACCCCGCCGCTCCACACCATGTTTCTCGTCGCGAGGAATGAGAGCGTAACCGCGGACAGATTCACCGGCGTCGTAGCGCCAACATTCAGATCACCGCGCGATAAAGCGAGCAGCGTCTCGCTGCTGATCGTCCCGCCATCAAGAGTAATTTGCGCCGTCCCCACTGGCGGCGCGGAGCTGTGCTGGATCGTAATCGTGCCGCGATCGGCTTGGATCGTCGCCCCGTTGCTGATGATGTCGCCGCCCGGCGTCGTCAAGGTGATGCTGCCGCCGGGTCCCGGCGCACCCGGGTGCAACAGCGAGAGCAAACGCGCATTTGATGTCAGCGTAATGCCGGTGCCAGCCGTTAGGCCGCTGTCGAGACTGATTTGACCGCCGCTGGCGCTGCGCCGAACCGATATCGTGAGCGGCGGCGTCGGGTCGTTTGAGGAAACCTGGATCAACGAATCGACGGACAGGGTTCCCCCGAGCGCCGAGAGCGAAATCGTTCCACCGGCTCCGACGAAATTGAGTGGCGACCTGGGGATAGAAGCCGTTGATGCGAAGAGCGACCCATTCACCGCCAGGCTCCCGCCGGCTGTGCCCCTGATTGTTCCGCCGTTCTGACCATTGAACACGGCCTCTGTGGCATCGATCTGGATGTTGTTTTCGGCAATAAGCCGCAGCGAGAGCGAATTCAGGATCAAGGAGCCGAGGGTGAGATTCGAGCCGGCTCCGCGCGCATAAAAGAACAGGAGTGGAATGTTTTGAAACGTGAGCCCGGATAAATTGATCGACCCATTCTGCGTCGCTATCAGCACGCTCTGCATTCCCGCAAAGGTGAACGTCGTATTCCCCGATGGCGCAGCCGTGATCGGCCCGACGGAGATGAGCGCGAGGTTTGTCGCGCCGCCATTCGCCGTCGAAATCGTGGGATTTCCGACAAGCTGGAGGGCCGTGAACTTGAACGCGGCCACGGGAACGTTCCCGCCATACAGGGTGTCGATCGCGACCGTGTTATCGAACGGCGACGTCGCCGTAAACGCCCAGGCGGAGAATGGCCCATCTTGCGCCGTGTCGCGATAAATCTTCCCGAAGTCGGTCACGCCTCCGCGCGTAATCGCGGGATCGGTCTGAATCGTGGTGCCGTTATCAATCGGATATGGAACCGAGGTGACGATAGGCGGCGGCGTGCCGAACTTGCTCGGGGTGGGCCGGGGCGTCGCCGTCGGGCTTGGCGCGATCGTCGGCGTTGGGCTAGGCGCGATAGTCGGCGTTGGGCTTGGGGCGATGGTGGGCGTAGGCGTCGGGACCGGGGGCACCGTAGGCGTCGGCAACGTCATCGCTGCGGTCTTGCGATCGATCACGTCAGTTGATTGCGGGTCGGTCATCGTGACCAGGGTGCCGCGCCCGAAGATCACGAGGTTGGTGTCGATCAATTCGCCGGCCGCTTTTCTGTCGAGCTGCGTCTGCTTCACCTCAGCCATGAGCGGCTCGCTCCCGAGCGGGCGAAAGCCTTGAATGAAGAGCGACGTCTTCCAGAGCCTGTCCAAATCGAAGTCAACCGGTTCGGAAAGCCGCTTCGCGTTTGGGTTCAGGATCATCATCTGGCCCGCGTGCAAAAGCAGCGACTCGCCCAGGACGCCCTTAAGGTAGATCCGCATCGTGCCTTCGAGGACCAAATATTTCGCGTACGACTTCGGATGATATTCGGCGATCACCGTCGTCCCGGTAATCGCAGCGGTCACGGCAGCCGTTTGGATCTTGGCGCCGCCGGAACCTTTCGGTACCCGGAGAAGGATCGCACCGTTGGCCAGGTCGACCGTGCGCGAGCTTTCGTTGAAACTGAAAATCGTGTTCGCGCCAAGGCGCGCAATCGTCAGGTCGCCGAAGGTCAATTCGGCGCGCGACTCCGCGCCCGTGCGCACGGCGGTATCGCCCCGCACGGTATCGCTGGTGGTCGCCGGCCGGGGTGCCGCCTGGGCTGGAACAATCTTCACATCTTTCACCACCTGCGTGACGCGCGCTTCTTTCATCACGCTGCCCTGCCCATTGGCTGAAACAACGCCCAGCGCCAGGGCCCCCAGCGCCCCGCCCGCCGATAAGAAAAGTTTCTTCATTTCAGGCTAGAATTTGAAGGTAAGAGAAAGAGCGCCGCCGACGTTCGCCACGTTGTAATCGAAGACGCTTTTATCCGACTGGCTCCAGGCGAGCGTGCTGGCCACGCCCGCCGAAAAGTTTCTCGTGATCCGGTAGTTCGCGGTGAGGGCGAACACTTCGCTCACATCGGTGCGGCTGATGTTGCGGTAGTCGCGCACGAAGACGCGGCCCACGACGCCGACCGAAAGCGATCGCGTCAGGCTGACGGCGTAACCGATGTAGACGTCGAATTCATCCCGCCGCGGTGCGGACGGGTTCGAGGCCAGGCTCACGTTGGTGTCCACGCCTAACGACACCTGCTGCGCCCGCCCAAACCGGAACGGCAGTTCCGCGCTGAGGAAGATCGAATGGTTTGAGAAAAAATCGTTGAAGCTGTTTGAAAACGTCAGGCGATTGTAATCGTACTCCCCGCGGAGCATCAGGTTGTGCGCTTTCGGCAGGATGTAAGAAAGCCCCGCGCGAAAATCGAAGCTGCCGAAATCCAGCGCGCTAAATTTGTCGTAGTAAAACTCCTGCCGCTGCACGGAGAAGGATCCAAAAAGCGTGCTGGTAAATCGCGGCGCGTAGGTCACGGCCGCCGTGGGCGCGATCAAGACATCGCCCTGTTCGCCCTTCCGGGCCAGGGCCACGTTAGACGTGTAATAAAACGGGGTCGCGACTGATGCCGTGAAGGGCTCATAGCGCTCGATCCGTTTCAGGATCTCCTGTTCGCCGATGTCGGCATCGTTCGGGCTCTCCGCGGCCCGCCCGTTATCCACACCATTTTCCTCCGAGTACGGATCGCCCGCCGGCGGGGTCGTACTGCGTAACAGTTGGGCCCGGTCCTGGACGCTGACCTGTTGGGCGTTCAGGAAGCTGAGGGGTGCAACCGCGGCCGCGGCCGTCAACAGACTGGCGCCAAGGCGGAAACCGAACCTGAAACGAAGAAAAACGCCGGGCATCGCAAGCCACTAGTTGTGACGGTCGGGATTCCACGCGTCAAGCAAGGAAACCGGTCCTGCGCGCTGGGACAGGCTACAACTCCAGCAGGTGCCGCTGCCACGGAGCCAGCAGCGTTTCGCGCTGGCTCTCGTCCGCCACCACCGCATCGATCGCGTTCCGCGGCGCGATCAACGACGGCTCCAGCCCGTGCGCATTTGCCACCGCATCCCGGCGCCGCCGCAATTCTTCCGCGGCGCGTTCCATTTCCCGTGTCGGCCGTGTTCCCCGCCGTTTCGGGCGCACCGGCCATTCGGACTCCGGCAAATGGAGGCCGCGTTCGGCGGCTTCGCGGAAACCCTGGCGCCGCCGAGCGGAAAAATGCCGGTGATCGGGCACCTGCCCGGCCGCGAATTGTTCCGCGGCTTCCAGCAGCAGATGGTTCTGCAAAACATGGAACGCAGGCCGGTCTGCCGCTTGGGCTTCCCGATCCCGCCACTGCCACAGCTCCCGCAAAATCGCGCAGGCCCGTCCGCCAAATTTGCCCGACCCGGAAATTCGCCACACTTCCTCGTCTCCGCGCGTGCGCTCCACTGCTGCTTGTTCCCGCGCGCGCTCACACGATTGCTGGAACCACTCCAGCCGGCCGCGCTCGCGCAGACCGGCCTCCAACTTTTCCGCCAGCGGGAGGAGATAACGCGTATCGTTCATCGCGTATTCCGCCATGTGGTGCGGCAACGGCCGCCGCGCCCAGTTCGCTTTCTGCGATCCTTTCGCCAGCGTCACTCCGAAAAATTTCTCGACCAACGCTTGCAGGCTGAACGACCGGATTCCCAGCAGGCGCGCCGCGATGACCGTGTCGAAAATCCTTGTCGCCGTGAAACCGAGGCTGCGGCGCAATAGGCGCAAATCGAAGTCGGCGCCCTGAAGCACAATTTCCTTGGGGGTCAGCGCCGCGGCGAACGGCGCGAAATCGAGATTCGCCAGCGGATCAACCAGATAATCGTGCCCGGGGACGCTGACCTGGATGAGACAAAGCTTTTCGAAGTAGCAGTGCAGACTGTCGGCTTCCGTATCGACGGCGACGCGATCGACGGCTTCCAGCTTTGGAAGCAACTCTGTGAGCTGGTCGTTTGTCTGAATCATTTCCGAAGCTCCAAGCTCCAAGCTCCAAGCTCCAAAGAAGCTCCAAACATCAAACTCCTGACACCAAAGCGCGCGCCACCCCACATTTCCATGTTTGGTGTTTCGAATTTCTTTCGAGCTTTCATCTCAGTCCGCTCAACAGCAGTTCCGCGTTTGTCTTCGTCGCATTCAAATTATCGATCAGCTTCTCCATCGCCTCGATGGGCGGCAGAGCGGCCATCGCCTTGCGCAGCAACTGCACGCGCTCCCATTCTTCCGGGTGATAAAGCAAGTCCTCCCGGCGGGTCGCCGATTGCAGGCAATGGATCGCCGGATAGAGCCGCTTCTCCACCAGCGCGCGGTCAAGATGCAGCTCCATGTTCCCCGTTCCCTTGAATTCCTCGAAGATCACCTGGTCCATCTTGCTGCCAGTATCCACCAGCGCCGTCGCCAGGATGGTGAGGCTGCCGCCTTCCTCGCAGTTGCGCGCCGCGCCGAAAAATTTCTTCGGCTTCAAGAGCGCCTTCGCCTCCACGCCGCCCGACATCGTCCGTCCTTTGCCCGGCTGGAGTGAATTATAACCGCGCGCCAGCCGCGTGATGCTGTCGAGCAACACGACCACGTCCTTGTTTTGTTCGACCAGCCGTTTCGCGCGCTCGAGTACCAGCTCGGCCACTTCCACGTGGCGCTTCGAGTTTTCGTCGAAGGTCGAATTGTAAACGTCGCAATCGACTTCGCGCTGCAGGTCCGTCACTTCTTCCGGACGCTCGTCCACCAGCAGGATGATCAGGATAATTTCCGGGTGGTTCACCCGGATCGCTTTCGCGATTTCCTTTAGCAGAATCGTTTTGCCGACGCGGGGCGCCGCCACGATCAGGCCGCGCTGCCCGCGGCCCAGCGGTGTCAGCAAGTCGACGGCGCGGGCGCTAATGGAATTTGTCTTCGAATTCTCCAACATGATCCGGCCTTCCGGGTAAAGCGGCGTCAGGCTGTCGAACCCCGTGGGCGCCATCCATTCCGCGGCGGGGATGCCTTCGATCTCGAGGACTTCATCGAGCATGATCATCTTTTCACGGTCGCGCGGCAGTCGCAGCGTCCCGCGGATTTTTTGCGCGGGCTGGAGTTTGAATTGCTGGATGAAGGCGCGGGGCACGCC
>JALYIN010000124.1 GCA_030775765.1 Verrucomicrobiota bacterium | reverse complement strand
GGCCCAGCCGCCGGAGCCGATCGCGATCAGCGATTGATTGATCGCCCAGGCGGACCCCTGCTTGTCGATGTCGGGATTGATGAACGCGGTGATCCGCTCCTGCTGGTACGGTTTTAATCCGAGATTGATCGCGATCGGAATCATCGCCGCGACGATCAGGACGATGCAGACCAGATAACGCAACGGCATTCCCCCGACGAAGAGCAAAGCGAGCAGGACCGGGCCCCAGATGATGGTCTCGCCCAAATCCGGTTGGAGCAGGATGAGCAGGCAGGGCGCGCCGACGATCACGCCGCACAAGAGGAGCTTGAGCATGGGGTGCATGTCGCGGAACTGGTTGTGACTCAGAAAAAGCGCGAGCACCATGATGCCGGCGACGACCGCGAGTTGGGCCGGTTGAAAATTGATTGGTCCGATATGGAGCCAACTCCGCGCACCGTACACCTTCGAACCGATGAATTTCGTCAGGACGAGGAAGACAATGCCGGCAAGATACATCGGGAGCGCGCCCCATCGGACCCACCGGTAATCGATCAGGCTGGTGACAATGAACGCGAGAAAGCCGACCGCGACCCAGTTCGCCTGTTTGCGCCAGAATTCGGACGCAACGGATTCTTCCCGCATGTAGGTGGCGCTGTAGATGGCGACGACGCCGAAGATGGCGAGCGCCAGCATGGTCAGCAGCAGCACCCAGTTCAGGCCGAGCAATTTTCGCAGCAGTGGAGTCATTGCGATGAAATCGAAGCGCGCCGGACTATACGCGCACTCCCGGAGATCGTAAAACGCGAAGTCCGGACAGCCGAAGCCCAGGCTGAGGAGGGCCTTATTCCTCGAAAAGCGATAAAACATCCGCCAGGCAACCACCTGATTTGGAAAAAGTTAGACGGATCGCAAAATATTCCTCGCCGTTACTTGTGAAGCTTCCACCGCACCGATAAAATATCAGGGCACTAAACGATTTCCAAAAAACGGGGGACGATCATGGCAAAGAAAACAAAACGAAAGATCGCCCATCCGAAATTGCCGATGCAGCGGCAGCTCAACCTCCAGCACGAAGGAAAATGTTTTGATCTCCGGGCAATGTTCGATCGATTGAACGAACGATTTTTTCGCGGACGGCTCCGAGGATACACGGTGGTTTGGGGCCGGAAACGAAAGCGCCGGCCGAAGGATTATTTTATTTTTGGAACGATCCAGGAAGAAGATCGCGTGATCCGCATCAATCCCTCGCTCGACCAGCCGTTCGTGCCGCGTTGGTTCCTCCAATACATTCTCTATCATGAAATGCTGCACGCGGTCGTACCGGACGAAGCGGGTTCCAACGGACGGCGCCGTGTCCACACCGAGAAGTTTTACGAACGGGAACGCAAATTCCCCCGCTATCGACGCGCGCGCCGCTGGGAAGAAGAGAATCTCGCAAAGTTCCTGCGCTAGTTGTCTGTCGGCGCGAGGTGGGTGGCGCCGCGACAGAGCGCCGCGGCTACAGTTCGCATTTGCAGGGCGTTTCTGAAACGCCACCCAGAATCAAAGATCGGCGTCTGACACAGACGCCGTACCATTTGCAAATCAGCGGCCGGGCGCGGTCGCTTCGATCGGCGTATCAAACGGCGAGAGTGTCGTTGCGACGTTCTTCTTGATCAGGTACCAGAGCGTCGTCGCGAGTAGGAGGGAGACTAACTTCGCGCGCCAGTTGTTCAGGATCAGTTTCTTCATAGGCCCCTTGCAGCAACAGTTCGCCGATGCGTTTGCGGAAAGTTTCCGGTGTGAAATTGCGCTCGATCCGCCGCCGATGACAGATGGAAATCCCGCCTGTCTCTTCCGAGACGACGACGGCGATGGCGTCCGACTCCTCGGTAATGCCGAGGCCGGCGCGATGGCGCAGGCCCAGACTGCGGTCGAGCGTCTCGCGCTGGCTCACCGGAAAAATGCAGGCCGCTGCAGCGATCCGGCCATTCCGGATGATCACACCGCCATCGTGGAGCGCGGCCTTCGGATGGAAGATGGTGAGGAGCAACTCGATGGAAAAATGCGAGTCGATGATGACGCCGGTCTCTTCGTAAACCCGGATGGCGGTATCGCGTTCAATCGCGATGAGCGCGCCGAATTGTTTGTTGGCGAGCTGCGTCACGGCTTCGGCGATGTCGTGCACGGTCTCGCGTTTCTCGCTCGTGAGGGAAAAAATTGGATGTCCGCCCAGCTCAGCCAGGCCGCGGCGTAATTCCGGTTGAAAAATAACCACCAGCGCTACTGCGAGGAAGACGGAGAAACTGCGGATGATCCAGCCGATGACGACGAGGTTCAGCAATTGCGAAATCAAAGTCAGCGTCAGGAAGACGATGGCCAGGCCGGTGAGCACTTTCGCTCCGCGGGTCCCCTTGAAATAAAGATACCCGTAATAAATCCCGACGCTGAGCAGGATGATCTCGAAAAAACTGCGCCACCGGTCGGTCCAGAACTGGAGAATTTGCTGCATCATTTTGCGGTTTCCAACATGGCTTCGGTGACGCGCAACGCGGCCACGTTTTCTTTGACGTCATGAACCCGCAATACATTCGCTCCGCGTTCCCGCAGCAGCGCCGTGAACGCAATGGTGGGCGCGAGCCGGTCCTCCATGGCCTTCGATCCAATCATTTTCCCCAGTGACGACTTCCGTGAAACTCCTACAACCAGCGGCTGTTCCTGAACTCGCAGGCTCTCGAGATGGGCGAGCAGCGACAGATTGTGCTCCACCGTTTTCCCAAATCCGATGCCCGGATCAAACGCGATGGCCATGGAATCAATGCCGCACTCTAGGGCGCGCTCATATTGTTGTCGAAAAAAATTAGTTACTTCCCTAACGACATCGTTGTAATGCGGAGCCGCTTGCATGGTTCGCGGTGTGCCCTGCATGTGCATGATGATGAAAGCAGCGCCGCTCTCGGCCGCTAGCTTCATCATTTCCGGATCGGCTCCGCCACCGGTGACGTCATTGATGATTGATGCTCCCGCGGCCAGGGCGGCGCGCGCCACGGAGGCTTTCGACGTATCGATCGAGATCAGCGCAGAAATGCTGGCGCGTAGTTGTTTAATGACCGGGACGACCCGCGCCAGTTCTTCGCCGGCCGCAACCGCTTCCGCGCCGGGCCGGGTCGATTCGCCTCCCACGTCGATGATCTGCGCGCCTTCCGCCACCATCCGCTTTCCCTGTTCGACGGCTTTCTCCGTCGTGAAGAATTCACCGCCATCGGAAAAAGAATCGGGAGTGACATTGAGCACGCCCATGATCATCGCGCGCTCTGTGAGATCGACCGTGCGGCCGGCAATTTTCCAGAGCGTCTCACCCATCGGGTGTGAGACTATCACAGAGCGCGTGTTATTCGATTAGCGCTATCCCCGGTTCGTGCGGAGAGTGCAGACTCGTGAAACCGGAAGGCGCTTCGTTGCGCGATCAAATCCTGCGCGCGTTGAGCGCGCCGAAATACCGGCCACTCGATAAGGTCGAGCTGGCGAAAGTCCTCGGCCGCAAGAGCGGTGTGCGCATGGGACTGAACGAAGTCCTCCATCAAATGGAGCGGGACGGAGAGATCGCGCGTATTCGCAAGAACCGCTACGTGCTGCCGGCGGAGGCGGACCTGGTCACGGGAACGTTGCACGTTCACCAATCCGGTTTCGCTTTTCTTCCACGGGAAAAGCCGGGCGAACAGGATCTCTACATCTCGGCCGAGAACACCGGAACGGCAATGCACGGTGACAAGGTCCTGGCGCGGATCACGCGCGATGATCCTTACGCGCGAGCGAAGGGCCGGGATCGCGCCGAAGGCCGCATTATTCGCATCCTCGAACGGGCGCACGATTCGATCGTTGGCACCCTCGAACAATCGAAGAATTTTTTCTACGTCGTGCCGGACGATCCACGCATCGTTCACAACGTTTACGTCCAGGTCCCCCCACAGCCGGCGCTCCCGAAGATGCCGCAGCGCGGCGACAAGGTCGTTGTCCATCTCGAGCCGTGGGAATCGCGCCACGTCAATCCGGAAGGCCGGATCATCGAGGTCCTCGGTGCGAGCTCGGCGCCCGGCGTGGACATGCTTTCGATCATCCGGAAGTATCATCTCCCCACCGAATTTCCGAAAGATGTCGTCCACGAGGCGCACCAAATCCCGGAGACGGTCGCGGAGGAAATGTTCCAGGGCCGCGAGGATTTGCGGGGCAAATTCATCGTTACGATCGATCCAGATGACGCGCGCGATTTTGATGATGCGATCGATGTGGAACGAACCCCGGGAGGCGGCTGGCGACTCGGCGTGCACATCGCCGACGTCGCGGCCTACGTGAAACCGGGGGGCGCGCTGGATCGCGAAGCCTACAAGCGCGGCAACAGTGTTTATCTTCCCGATCGCGTCATCCCGATGTTGCCGGAGCGCCTGAGCAACGGTGTTTGCAGTCTGAATCCCGCAGTGAACCGGCTAACGCACTCTGTCTTCCTTGAATTCTCTAAAGACGGGCGCACTAAAACCGCGCGCTTCGGCCGGACCGTCATTCGTAGTGCCCGCCGCCTCACCTACCGCGAAGCCTATGCGATTCTCAAAGCAGGGCCTAACGACCAGTTAGGCGAACGGCTCCACGTCGCCTGGGAGCTGGCTTCACTTCTACGCAAGAATCGTTTCAGGGACGGCTCGCTCGATCTCGATTTCCCGGAGGTGAAAGTGCGGCTGGATGATCAAGGGAAACCAATCCGGCTCGAGCGGATCGAGAATGACGAGTCCCATCAACTGGTCGAGGAATTCATGCTGGCCGCGAATGAAGCAGTCGCGCGGGAATTGAAGAACAAGATGATCCCGACGGTCTACCGCGTTCACGAAGATCCCGATCCACAGCGGCTGGCCGAATATCGGGAACTGATCCTGAGCTACGGATACAAGGTCGGCGACGTGTCCAATCGAAAAGAACTACAGCGCTTGCTCGCGTCGCTTAGCGGCAAACCAGAAGAACAGGCGCTGAAGATCGGTCTCCTGAAAAGTCTGAAGCGCGCCCGGTATGCGCCCCAGCCCCTGGGTCATTACGGACTCGCGAAAAATAACTACACCCATTTCACGAGCCCGATCCGGCGCTACGCGGACCTGGTCGTGCATCGCGGACTGGCGGAGATCGAGCAGTCACGCCGCGCCCGGACCGACATGGGGCAGATCAGAGCAATCGCCGAGCACATCTCCGATACCGAACGCGTCGCCGCCGACGCTGAAATGGACGGCGTGAAGATGAAAAAGCTGGAGTTCTTCCAGCGCCAACTCGACGCCCGCGATCCCCAGGTGTTTCAAGCGACAGTGCTCGAGGCGAAAAACTTCGGGTTGCTCGTGGAGCTGCCGGACGTCCTCCTCACCGGCCTGGTCCACGTTTCGTCGCTCAAAGACGATTTCTATTCCTTTGATCAGGCCCGGCGCCAGTTGATCGGGCGGCAGTCGCGCCGCCGCTTCGCCGTTGGGGACCAGTTAAAGG
>JALYIN010000123.1 GCA_030775765.1 Verrucomicrobiota bacterium | reverse complement strand
TCCCCGACCTGGACGACTTCCTCGGCGACCGCCTCCGTGACGGCCGCTGATCGACACACCAAAGAGCCGACGATGATTCCCTCGAACGAGATCCGCCAGCAGTTCATCGACTTCTTCTGCAAGAAGCACGGCCACACGTTCGTGCCGTCCTCCCCCGTCGTGCCGCTCGACGACCCGACGCTGATGTTCAGCAACGCCGGCATGAACCAGTTCAAGGACGTGTTCCTCGGCACCGGCACCAGGCCGTACAAGCGCGCGGCCGACACGCAAAAGTGCATCCGCGCCGGCGGCAAGCACAATGACCTCGAGGACGTCGGCCGCGATACCTATCACCACACGTTCTTCGAGATGCTCGGCAACTGGAGCTTCGGCGATTACTTCAAGAAGGAAGCGATCGAGTGGGCGTGGGAACTAGTGGTGGAACGCTGGCAGCTGCCGGCGTCGCGCCTTTACGCGACCGTTTACAGACCGGGCCCCGGCGAGCCGAGCGAGTTCGACCAGGAAGCGCACGATCATTGGGCGCGGCTGTTCGAGAAGGCTGGACTCGATCCCGTCGTGCACGTCGTGGACGGAAACAAGAAGGACAACTTCTGGATGATGGGCGATACCGGTCCGTGCGGTCCGTGCTCGGAATTGCACGTCGATCTCACGCCGGCTGGCGACACCAAAGGCTCGCTGGTCAATGCCGGCGACGCGCGCTGCATCGAGATTTGGAACCTCGTTTTCATCCAGTTCAACGCAAACGGGGATGGAACTTTTTCGCCGTTGCCCCAACGGCACGTCGATACCGGCATGGGCCTGGAGCGCATCACCGCGATGATCCAGGGCACAAAAAATTTCACGGATTTCTCCGGCATCGTGTCGAACTACGAGACCGATGTCTTCCGCCCCATCTTCGACGAATTGGAAAAATTGAGCGGGAGGAGATACACCAGCACGTTGCCATCTGTCCCGGGTGGGGTGGGCGTCTTGCTCGCCGGTTCAGGCGTCTCGCCTGAACGAACTTTCCGGTCCGGAGAAAAGGCCGCGACGCAAGATGCGTCGCTCGGCGGGCAAGATGCCCACCCTACCCCGGACCAAATCGCAACGGACATCGCCTTCCGTGTCATCGCCGATCACATCCGCACGTTGAGCTTCGCTATCGCGGATGGAATCCAGCCGGGCAATGAAGGCCGCGGTTACGTCCTGCGTCGCATCCTCCGCCGCGCCGTACGTTATGGCCGGACGCTGGGATTCCACGAGCCGTTTTTCTACGGCCTGGTCGATGTCCTCGCGCAAACCATAGGCGACGTATTTCCGGAACTGCGCGCCAAGCAGATCCTGATCAAGGACACTCTGCGCCGCGAGGAGGAAGGTTTTAATAAGACGCTCGATAGAGGAATTGCGCTTTTTGAAGAGGCGGCGCGGTCAATCGATTCCGTCTCCCATTTCAGCGGCGTCGGTCACTTCGTAGCATCCGAGTTCTCTGCGGCTACTGAAACATGGAAGACTCGGTGGATTTTCGGAGTCGCGTCTCGCGACGAAAGCGGAGAGCTAACGCGAACGATTGCGGGCGAGTTTGCTTTCCGTTTGTATGACGAGCAGGGATTTCCTTTCGACCTCACCGAACTAATGGCGCGGGAGCGAGGCTTGAGCGTCGACAAGGAGGGTTTTGAGAACCTTATGGGCCAACAGCGTTCGCGCGCGCGGGCCGCCCAGAAGAAGACTGCAATCGAACTTTCGCAACCGGATGGCAGCGCGGTCACGAATTTTCTTGGCTACGATCACAATCATACGGGCGCCGACGTCGTGGCCGTGATACCGGCGAACGAAAAAATCGCGGTCGTGCTCAACAACTCGGTTTGTTACGCCGAGATGGGCGGGCAAGTCGGCGATACCGGCGAGATGCAGGCCGACAATCGCCGCTGGAAAATTTCCGATACCAAGAAAGCCGGCGGCGCCTGGATCCATCTGATCGACGCAAACGATCCGCCTCGTGAGGGCGAACACGTGACGGTGAAATTTGAGGCGGCGCGCCGCCGCGCTATCGAGCGACATCACACAGTCACGCACGTCCTGCATTGGGCGTTGCACGAAAAGGTGAGCAAAGACGCGACGCAGAAGGGAAGTTATGTCGGTCCCGAGAAATTGACGTTCGATTTTTCGAGCGCTGCGCTGACGGCGGAGCAGAAGCGCAGCGTCGAGAAGTTGGTGAACGAGAAGATCGCGGAGAACGCGCCGGTTTCGTGGACAGAGATTCCGTATGCGGACGCGAAGAAGCGTTCGGACATCCAGCAGTTTTTCGGTGACAAATACGGCGACCTCGTTCGGGTGGTGCAGATCGGCGGCGAACCCCGGGAGCTGAACGGCTATTCGATGGAGCTGTGCGGCGGAACACATGTGCGCGCGACGGGCGACATCGGATCATTTCGTATCGTGCGGGAGGAAGCGATCGCGGCGGGGATTCGCCGAATCGAAGGGGTGGCGGGAGAGGCGGCGAAGGATTGGGCGAAAGAAGAAGCGGCGCGTCAGCAGGAAAAATTCGAGGGGCTGGCGCGGAAGAAGAGTGGGATCGCGGCGCTGCCGGCCTTTGCGGAGAACGCGGAGACTTCCGCGATGCTGCAGCAAATTGACGAGCGATCAGCGCAGCTCGAGAAACTCGAAGCCGAGGTCCACGAGTGGCAAAAGCAGCAGGCGAAGGCGTCAGACGCGGATTTGAAAACTCGCGCGGCCAAGATGGCGAAGGAGCTTCGCGCCGCGCATGCGACGAAGAAAGCGATCGTCGCTTCCGTGTCTGATGCCGACGGGAAGATGCTTCAAGGCATTGTCGACGCGCTCAAATCCCATTTCAGCGGACCAATCTTCCTGGCGGGTTCGGCGGACGGCCGTGTCGCCTTGATCGCATCGGTCCCCAAGGAGCTGGCCGCGCAATTCCAAGCGAACAAACTAATCCAGGAAATCGCGCCCATCGTTGACGGAAAAGGTGGCGGGCGGCCGGACAACGCACAAGGTGCGGGGAAAGATGCGACAAAGATCGACGCCGCGCTCACGCGCGCGCGAGAGCTTCTTCTGTAGCCGCTGCCCTGCGGGCAGCGCGAGAGCGATCTTAGCAGTCGCGTCGGGCCCACGCTTCGCACAGCGAAGCGGCTACAGAAGACGGCACAAAAGCGATCGCCGCTATCGCTAGCTCGGCAGCATGAGAGTCACCAACGCCGTTGCGCCCACCGCCAGGACCAGGATCACGAAATAGACGAAGCCACCGAAGAGGAATTTCAATATCGTCATGAACCATCCCTGCTTGTAGACGCGGCGGATCGAGAGAAAAATTTGGATTAGAATCACGCACGTCATCAGGCCGGTGATCCATCCACCGAAAGCAGGCACGGTTCGGTTGGCGCCCATCACGGCCAGCGCGGTGATGATTACAGTCACATAGAGAAAGGTGTGGATGTGAAGCGCGTAGACCAGGTGCTCGACGTAGAAGCGTCCTTTCCGGAGGTAGAGGATCTTCAGGACGAAGGCGAAAAGCGGGATGCAGCAAAGCATCATCGCCGGGATGTTGCTTCTCAGGGTTTCGAGGAAAAGTTTCGCCTTGGCGCCGTCCTCGCCAATCTTTTCCTTCACCTGCTTTTCCAGCCACAAGGCGAACGGGCTCTTCTTTTCTCCTGGAGGACCGACGGTGAAATGCAGTGGAGGCGACACCTTCGGCGTTGGGGGGTTGGCGGCTGGCGGGATTGATGGCTGTTCGGTCACCGGCGTTGTTGCAGATGAATCGGGCGGCCCAGGCACAATAGGCGGGATCGGTGTCTCTAAGTCCGGAATCTTAGGAATGCGGGTCATCATGATGGCCATCTTCGCGCGCTCGTCGGAGCTAAGATTCTTACGAACATTCGATTTGATATACGCGCGGAACGCCTTTTTGAGCTCGGCCCGTTCCTCCGCGCTAAGAGCGCCGTGCGCTTCGGCAAGTTTCACGCGCGCCAGTTCCACCTGCGTGCGCTGATCGGGGGTCAGGGGGGAATCCGGTTCGATCATCTTCGACAAGCTGGCCACGAGCTCGGTCCGGTCCTGCGCCGTCAATTGGATGGGACCTTGCGAGTCCCAGTCAATCGCGCGAGCCACGAGAAAGAAAACGATGCTCGCGATGAGGTAAAGGCGAAGGGGATGCACGTAGCGAGCTCGCCGGCCGGCGTTGAAGTCGTTCGTTAGCTGCCACGGCCAGATGAGCAGCTGGTTCATTGAGTGAAGAAACTTGGTATCCCAGTTCAGGAACGAATCCGCGGCGTCCAGGACGACCCGGAAGATCGAACGACGATAATCGATCGCATGCTGCCCGCATTGCGCGCAGAACTCGCCCGTCAAAGGCGCGCCGCAATTTTCGCAATGGGTCAGCGGTTGCTCGGGTAATTTCGAGCGGCGCCGGCGCCCAAAAATTCCGCGTCGACGTGGCGGCTCCTCCGCCGCGGCCGAAAGGGAATCAGCGAGGATAATTTGGTTGAGTTCGTCGCTCATGGACTCCGCGTCATTTTATCGCAGCCCAAACCCGATGGACGTCGTCGTGGTCTTCGAGTGTCTGAAGAAACTCGCCGGTATGCGCGCGCTGCTCGTCGTCCAAGTCGGCAAAATTCTTAGCGATGTAACCGAGCTCGCTGGTCACGATGGTCCAGCCATTCGAGACGAGCCACTGCGATACCGCGTGCAGATCGCCGCGCTCGGTGATGAACCGCGCGCCGGCGGCGCCTTCCGGGATATCGTCGTTCTGCGCTGGGGAAAGCGGCTCGACGTTCTGGGCGCCGGCCTCGATCGCTGCCGCTTCGATGTCCGCACTCGGATCGGCATGATGCGCATCGACGAGCCCGACGTGGTCGAAAAGGAATTTGTTGCTGCCGGGAGCGCCGAGCTGGCCGCCTTTCTTGAACAGGACGCGAATTTCCGGCGCGGTGCGGTTGTTGTTGTCGGTCAGGACTTCAACGATGATCGGCACTTTGTTCGGCGCGTAACCCTCGAAGACGACTTGCTCCATGAGGAGTTTTTCGTCGCCGATGCCAGCGCCTTTCCTGATCGCGCGTTCGATTACGTCACGGGTTACGCTGGCTTTGCGCGCTTTTTCAACGACCGCGGCCAGGCGGGGATTCCCGGCGAGCTCAGCTCCGCCGAGTTTTGCCGCGACCATCATTTCCTTCACGAGTTTGCCGACCACCTGGCCTTTTTTCAAACCGGCGACTTCTCGTTTGGCGTGCAACCATTGGCGACCCATGTGTTGGGTTTAACAGTTGCAGCGCGCCTCAGCAAGCGAGCGGCATCGCAGGTTTCTTCTGTAGCCGCCGCCCGGTGGGCGGCGCGAAGTTCGTGTCCGTATTTCCTCTCACGCTTCGCACAGCGAAGCGGCTACAGAAGAACCGTTGAACCCCTTAATCGCGAAACAAAAATAGAGCTGCCGTTCCGACGGCTCCGATCGCAAACATTGCGATGTCGTTCGAGACGAAATACGGATACGCCATCAAGGCGAGTCCGAGCAGCATCGGCTTCCAGACGTGCATCCGTTTTCCGTAAACGAAGGCGATGAAGCCGATCGAGCCGAAGAGCACTCCGCCGATGAGATTCGCGCCGCTGAAAACAGGCATGCCCGTTTTCGAGCTAATTCCGCGCCAGACGAAACTTGAGGATTGACCCTCGCTCCGTCGCGCTGCCACGATTCTCCATAGGAAAACCTCAACCTAGGAACGAAATGGCTTCGAAACTTTTCAGAACCAAAAGTCCCGATCGTTTAATGAGAGAGGCGGCGGCGCCGGAACGGCAGATGAAACGTTCGCTCGGCGCGTTCGATCTTACCTGCATCGGGGTCGGCGCGATCATCGGTTCGGGGATTTTCGCCATGACGGGCACGGCGGCGGCGGGCCAGACGTTTTCGTCCCGCCTGGAAACTCCGGTGCTCAATTTCATTCAAGCCTGGTGCTCCGGCGCCGATGTCGTGCTAGGCCGCGCCGGTGCCGGGCCGGCCATCGCCGTGTCTTTCATTATCGCGGCGATCGCGTGCGGGTTCGCGGCGCTTTGCTATGCGGAACTGGCTTCGATGATTCCAGTCTCCGGCTCCGCCTACACGTACTCGTATGCCACGCTTGGGGAGATTGTCGCATGGACCATCGGATGGGACCTAATTCTCGAATACGCGGTCGGGAACATGTCGGTGGCGGTGGGCTGGTCCGGCTATTTTGTGCAGCTTTGCGGTAGTCTTGCCGGACTCAAATTCCCTATCTGGCTGGTGAACGATCACGCCACCGCCGCCGAACTAATTGGGAAACACAGCCCCGCCCTGGACAACTTCTCCTCGACGACGTTTCCCGTGATTGCGGGACACGAAATCTCCTTCAACCTGCCCGCGCTGCTGATCGTTGTCGCCGTAACCATCGTGCTCATCTACGGAATCCGGGAGAGCGCCCGGGCGAACACGGCAATTGTGATCCTGAAAGTCGCGGTGGTCATATTTGTTATCTCGTTCGGCGGTTTCATGGTGAACCCGAACAACTGGCATCCGTACGTCCCGAATGGATTCACCGGGGTCATGAGCGGCGCGGCCATCGTGTTTTTTGCGTTTATCGGGTTCGACGCCGTTTCGACGACCGCGGAGGAAACACGCCGGCCGCAACGCGACATGCCGATCGGCATCATCGCGAGCCTGATCATCTGCACATTGCTCTACGTACTGATGTCGACGGTGCTGACGGGAATGAAGAAGTATACAGTCTACGCTGGCGATGCGGCTGCGGTCGCCACCGCTTTTGGGGGAACGCGTTGGGCGCAGGCGCTCGTGAGTGCAGGCGCGCTCGCGGGGATGACTTCCGTCCTACTCGTCTTCCAACTCGGGCAACCGCGAATTTTCATGGCGATGGCGCGCGACGGTTTGCTGCCGGGTTATTTTTCCCGGATTCACCCGCGCTTTCGCACCCCGCATATCACAACCATATGGACCGGCATTGCGGTGGGCGGTGTGGCGATGTTCTCGGATATTGGATCGCTCGCCGACCTCACGAACATTGGGACGCTCTTCGCGTTTATCCTGGTTTGCTTCGGAGTCATTATTTTGCGGCGGACCGATGCCGGGAGGCCGCGGCCGTTCCGCGTTCCGCTCGTGCCTTGGTTCCCAATTCTCGGCGTGATCTTCTGCATCGCACTGATGCTTAGTCTTCCCGTGCTGACTTGGATTCGGTTTTTCGTCTGGCTCGTTCTTGGGCTGTTCATTTATTTCGGATACAGCGTTCGTCACAGTAAACTCCGGCATGGCGTCGACGAAGGTCCGACCGAAGACATCGTCCCTCCGATTGTGAAAACGTAGCTCTGTAGCCACGGCGCTCAGTCCCCGTGCGCCGACCGAGCGCGCCACGACAGTTATTGATTTAAGAGATCGTCGAGATCCAGCGGCCGCGTGAATATCGCCAGCTCTCCCTTCGGCCCGCGTGGCCACAATTCCCGCGGGCGATCCCAATACAGCTCGACGCCGTTCTCGTCCGGATCGCGCAAATACAATGCTTCGCTCACACCATGATCGCTCGCGCCATCGAGCAGGATCTTTGCGGCGAGCAGTCTCCGCAACGCATCGGCGAGCGCGGCGCGGGTGGGATAAAGGATCGCCAGATGAAACAAGCCGGTGGAATTCGGCTGCGGCGGCGACCCGCCAAAACTTTCCCACGTGTTGAGTCCAATGTGATGGTGATAGCCGCCTGCGGAGACGAATGCCGCTTGCGAGCCGTATCGCTGCGTCAGTTCGAAGCCGAGAACGCCGCAGTAGAACGCGAGCGAACGTTCGATTTCCGCTACTTTTAGATGGACGTGCCCGATCCGAACGGCGGGATCAAGTGCGGCCATGGCAGCGCGCGGGCTTCCTCAATCGCCCTGGCCCTTGTCGTAGAAAAGAATGTTGATGAGCAAGAAGACGCCGGCGCTGGCGGCGGCGAGGAAGAGCAAAATCGCCAGACCCGGGTAACCCCAGATCCGGAACGAAGTCTCGACCCTCATCATCATGGCGGCGCCAACGATGAGAGCGGCAATGATAAGACCGACCGTGATTCTATTCGCCACTTTCTGAAAACCGAGGACGAGCGTTTTCTCGTCGATCGCGTCGACGGAAATCTTCATTTCGTTGTTCGCGATCGCGTCGATGATCTTGTTCAAGCGAGCCGGCAGGCGCTGAACGAGGTCCTTCAGCTCCAGCACACCGCTGAACAGATTTCCGGGCGACAAACTTTTCAACAACCGCTGTTGCATGATCTGCGCGGCATTGCGGCGAATGGAAGCGTTCGGATCGAAGTCGGGCGCGATCGTTCGGCCGACCTGATCGAGATTCAGCAGGGTTTTGCCCAGCATCGTTAGCTCGGCCGGCACGCGCACCCCGTTTTCGCCAGAGGTCTGCGTCACTTCGAGGACGAGGCGTCCCACCTGCATCTGCTCAACCGTGGCGCCCTGTTGTTTGGCGACGATCTCCGCGATGGCGTGCTTGAATTCCTTTTCCGCGAAATCCTCCTTGCGGTCGCCAATCTTGATAGCGATGTCCGCCGCATCGTCCCCGCGTCCTTCGGCGATGGCGAGCAGCAGTTGCAGGAGCTGTTCCTGCAATCCCGGCATGATCTTGCCCACCATGCCCAAATCAATGAGCGCTATCCGGTAATCGTCCGTCAGGAAGACATTCCCCGGATGCGGATCAGCGTGAAAAAAACCGTCGACCAGAATTTGCTGGAGATAGGCTCGGAAAAGTTCCTCGGCCAGAGCGTCGCCATCGAATTCCATCCGGGCGAGGGGATTGAGGTCCGTGATTTTCTTGCCATGGACGTATTGCATCGTCAGCACGCGCGACGTGACGTAATTGGGGATCGGGTCGGGCACGACGATGTGTTCGAACTCCTTGAGATGCTGGCCGATGGTCGTGAGGTTCGACGCTTCCTGGCGATAATCGAGCTCGCGCAAAAGGCTTTTGCGGAATTGGTCGAGCATCTGGCAAAACTCGTAGCGCTTTCCGGCCGCGGTGTGGTTATCGAGAAACTCCGCGATCTCATCGAGCGCATCGAGGTCCTCCAGCATGGCGTCACGAATTCCGGGCCGCTGCACTTTTACGGCGACCTGCCGGCCATCGCGCAACCGCGCCCTGTGAACCTGGCCTAACGAAGCTGCCGCCATCGGTGCTACTTCGAAATCGGAAAACGCTTTGGACATCCGGACGCCGAGTTCCGACGTCACGATCTTCTCGACTTCGTCGAAGGGGAAGGGCTCCACTTTGTCCTGCAAGCGCGCCAGCGCCCCGAGGTAAGCCCGCGGCATCAGCTCGACGCGAGTGGAAAGCAGCTGACCGAGCTTCACAAATGTCGGCCCGAGTTTCTCCAGGTCGTCCGCCAGCTCACTGGCTTTCGCCGCTTCCTTTGGCGTGACGCGTTGTTCAGCCTCGAGCGTTTCCTCCAGGCCCGCGTCTTTCACCAGATCGGAGCGGCCGTATTTGACGAAGAGCCACGCGATTTGTCGGTAGCGGTTGAGGTGCTGCGGTTTTAGAGAGATTCCCATGCAATCTCTAAACGTTTCCCGCGGTCCGAATGGTCGGAGCGTAGGCGTCTCGCCCGTTGCCTTGTTCAACGAGCAGCGGTTTACAAACCGCCGTCGTTTTGGCCAGCGGTCTGGGGGCCGCCGCTCTTTGGCGCGACATTAGGCCGCTTTCTGGTAGCTCGCTTTGTCGTCGACTTCGAGCCAATCAAAGAGCGTCGTGGTGAGCGGATTTAACCGGTGGGGTCTCAGTTGTTCGGCAAACCACTCCCGTTTTTCCGGATTGTTGTAAGGATTGGAGGCTTCCACTTCATCGCTCCAGGCTTTAACTTCCTCCGGCGTTTTCTTTTCACCGTGCGAATCAAGCCATTTCGCCATCTCCTCGTCGGACGCGCCTTTCTCAACCGCGCCTTTAAAATCATCGCCGGTGACACCCTTGAAACCGAAAAGCATGTTGTCGAGCGGACAATCGAAATGGTATTCGCCGAGGTTGCCCCAAAGCAGCGCGCGGCATTTGTCGTAGGTGCGGGCCAATATGGCGTAGCCGCCAATGCGCACCCGTGGACTGCGCGGCGCTTCATTCGTCAGATCCTTCCCCTTCACTTCTTTATTCATGTTCGAAGGTAAGGCCGAACCACGGGACTGCCAACTTCGCGCCGAAAAACACACCTAATTTACCGCGAAATCCGTATTGAAGGTATATGAGTCAACAAAAAGAAATTATCTCGACGATCAACGACTTGATCGAAACGCTCAAAGATGGGCAGGAAGGCTTCAAACAAGCAGCTGGAGCCGTTAAGGATTCGCAGCTGAAATCGCTTTTCAGTGAATTTTCGCTCCAGCGCTCGAAGTTTGCCGGCGAACTGCAGAACGAGGCCATCTCGCTCGGCGACCACACTCCCGAGGACAGCGGCAGTACCTCCGGGGCGATGCATCGGACCTGGATCAATTTGAAGGCTGCGATCACCAGCGGGGACGACCACGCGGTGCTGGCCGAGTGCGAGCGCGGTGAGGATTCAGCGGTGGCCGAGTACAAAAAGGCGATGGAAGACCAGGACCTTTCCGCGCCGATTCGCGAGACAATCTCGCGGCAGTTCACCGATGTGAAAAACGCGCACGATCGCATCAAAGCGTTGCGCGACGCGACGAAGACCAGCTAAAGGCCTTTCCAATTCGAGTTCCGGAAGGGCGCCGCGATGCGGCGCCCTTTCTTTTCTGATAGGTCGGCGATTTCAAATCGCCGCTCCTTAGTGTGCTACCTTCGCGCGATGCTTTGGATTCGTGTGACCATTCTGGGGGTATTTGCTGCATCGTTCGCGCGGGGAGCGGAATTGATCGCGCCACCCCCGACGGGCAGGTTGTACCAGGGAATTTATTTCGACGAGCCGGCGGCGGAGCACGACCCGAGTGAGCACGACGTTACCGAGAAAGAGGTCGCGCAGTTCAAACAAGCGCTCGGGGCGAAGGCCGCCTGGGTCTTCTTCTCCAACAACTGGTTTGAATCGAGAAAGTTCCCGCGTAAGAGCTGCGACTGGATCCGCGGGCTGGGGAAAGTTCCGTACGTCCGCCTTATGCTGCGCTCGGACGGAGAACAGGATCGGGAGGAGAAATTGTTTACGCTGGCGAACATAGTTGCTGGCCGGTTCGACGAAGATCTCAAAACGTGGGCGCGGGATGCGAAGCAGTTCGGGACGCCGGTCCTGGTGGAGTGGGGAACAGAGCCGAATGGCGACTGGTTTTCCTGGAATGGCAAGTGGAACGGCGGCGCGAACGAGGGCGCCGCACACTTCATAGCCGCCTATCGCCACATCGTGGATGTGATGCGCGCGGAAGGCGCCGGCAATCTGCATTGGGTCTGGCACGTGAACTGGCTCGATCAGCCCGAAGCGAAATGGAACCGGTTCGAGAATTATTATCCGGGCGAAAGCTATTGCGATTGGCTAGCGCTGAGTGTCTACGGTCCGCTGACTCCGCGCAGCGTTGATGGCACCGAGAGCTTCGAATTCAAGATGCGGACAGCGTATCCGCGCCTGGAGAAACTGGCGCCGGGCAAGCCAATCGTGATCGCGGAGTTCGGCTGCGAGATTCACCATCCGAAAGTGGACGCGGGTGAGTGGGCGAAAAGCGCGCTGGAGGATCTCTTTTCCGGGCGCTGGCCAGCGGTGATCGGGTTTTGCTGGTGGAACGAGTCGTGGGAGAACGACGACGTCCGGAAGCACAATACCGATATGAACATCCTGCACGATGCCGGACTGACTAAGGTCTTTCGCGAGGAGTTGGCGAAACACTCCGATAAGTTACAGCCGACGCCGATCGTCGCGCCGTCATCGTGATTGCACATAGCCGATGGCGTTCTCATATTCAGCCATGGTCAATATTTGCATCGAATACACCGGCCACCTGCATTGCGAGGCGGTCCATGGACCGTCTCATGCCAAAATCGCGACTGACGCTCCGACCGACAACAAGGGCAAAGGCGAATCTTTTTCTCCCACCGATCTGGTCGCGACCGCTCTCGGCACCTGTATGAGCACGATCCTGGCGATGGCGGCGCAGGAACACGGCCTTCAAGTCAAAGGAATGACCGTGAACGTGAGCAAGGAAATGTCGAAGGACGCGCCTCGCCGGATCATTGGGTTGCCGTCCGAAGTTCGCATTCCGTTGCCTGCCAACACACCGCAGCGCGCGTTGCTGGAAAATGCCGCGCTCAATTGCCCGGTGCACAAGAGCCTTCCGCCCGAGATAGAACGCCCGACGAAGTTTTTCTGGGAAGGCTAGCGCGTCGCCGTTCCGCCTCTTCTGTAGCCGCTTCGCTGTGCGAAGCGCGGGAGGAAGCGTCTTACTGCCCGAGAACCCAGGCAAAGATCAAAGGCGCGCAAATCGTGGCATCGCTTTCGACCACGAACTTTGGAGTGGAGGCCGCGAGCTTGCCCCAGGTGATTTTCTCGTTCGGCACCGCGCCGGAATAGCTGCCGTAGCTCGTCGTCGAATCGCTGATCTGGCAGAAATAGCCCCACAACGGCACCCCGGTGCGTTCGAGGTCCTGGTGCAGCATGGGGACGACGCAAATCGGAAAATCGCCGGCGATGCCGCCACCGATCTGAAAAAAACCGACTGAGCCCTCCCGGTTGCGCAGCCTCTTTGCGTTCTTCGTGTAGTAGTCCGCGAGCCAGATCATGTACTCGATGCCGGTGCGCACGGTGTGCACGTTCCTGACATCACCCCGTATCGCCGCGGCCGCATACATGTTGCCCAGCGTCGCATCCTCCCAACCTGGCACGACGATGGGCAGATTCTTTTCGCAGGCCGCCATCATCCAGGAATGCTTCGGGTCGATCTGAAAACTCTTTTTCAGCTTACCGCTGCGAAGAATCTTGTACATAAACTCATGCGGGAAATAACGCTCCCCGGCGCGGTCGGCCGCCATCCACTCTTCGAGTACCGCCTTCTCGATCCGCCGCATCGCCTCCATCTCCGGGATGCACGTGTCAGTCACGCGATTCATGTGTCGGCCGAGCAGTTGCTGCTCGTCCCGTGGCGTGAGCTCCCGGTAGTGCGGCACCCGTTCGTAGTGATCATGCGCGACGAGATTGAAAATATCCTCTTCCAGGTTGGCGCCGGTACAGACGATCAGGTGCACCTTTTCGCGACGGATCATCTCCGCCAGCGAGATGCCGAGCTCGGCCGTCGACATTGCGCCCGCGATGGTCATCAGCATCCTGCCGCCGGCGGCGAGGTGCGCCTCGTATCCTTTCGCCGCGTCGAGCAGCGCGGCCGCATTAAAGTGGCGGTAATTCCTCGCGATGAATTTCGAGACCGGGCCTTTCTTTGCCGCGAGCGCGGCGTTGATCTCTTCTGGTCTTGGAGACCGCCGTTTATCTTTCATCCTTTGGGCAACTTGTCTCAGGCGGGATACAGCCATTTCATGTATTCGGCCACGCCGGTATCGAGCGAATATTGCGGCTCGTAGCCGAGATTGGCGCGCACGCTGGTCAAATCAGCCTGGGTGAAATTCTGGTAATGGGCGTGAGGATTCTCGATGTAATCCGGCTTGAAATCGGTGCCTAACGAGCGGTTCAAGACATCGACCAGCTCGTTGAACGACCTCGCCTGGCCGGTGCCGAGGTTGTAAATCCCGCTCCCTTTCGCATCCAGGGCGCGGATGCTTCCCTCGACGACGTCCTTCACGTAAACGAAATCCCGTTTCTGGTCGCCGTGCTTGAAAATCCGCGGGCGCTGTCCGGCCTTCATCTGGCGGGAGAGATGAAGGATCATGCTGGCAGGGCCGCCTTTGTGCCCTTCGCGGGGGCCGTAAACGTTAAAGTAACGCAAGCCGATGACGAGCCAGCCGCCGACGTCTTTCGCAGCGCGGTTCGCCAGGTTGTCCATCATCACTTTCGAAAATGCGTAAATGTTCGCGGGCGCGGCGGCGTCCGTTTCCACGCTGGCCTCGCTCGCGGCGCCGTAGGTCGCACCGGACGACGCGTAGACCACGCGCGTTTTGCTCGGCTTCGCGAAATTCAGGAGGCGGCGAAAGCTCTCCACGTTGTCGTGGGTCTGGATGAATTGATCGTGCAGGGTCGTGTCGGTAATCGAGGCAAGATGGAAGATCGCGTCGAATTTTTCGTCGCCGAACTGCTGCTGCCAATCGAGTGTCGCGAGGTTCTGGGCGACGAAATCGCCCTGATAGCCGGCGAGGTTCTTGAAATCGCCGGAGCGGAAATCATCGATCACGGTCAGCCGCGCGTCCGGCATCCGTTCCTGGAGCGTGAGCACGAGGTTGGAACCGATAAACCCGGCGCCGCCGGTAACGAGGATGGAAGTTGCGGATGAGGACACGGTGAATGGGCGCGATGATGCGCGCCTGAGACAAATAAATCTTGAGCGCCCAAGCGCAAGCGGCTACTTCTGGGGGCAGTTCTTTGTCAGTAGCAGTTGTGGAGCGGTGCGAGGAATTCCCGTGAGAATCGGGAGCAGTTGCGCTGCTGTGACTGGATACGATTTCCCAGGGCCAATCATCCCGCGAACGCGGGAGGGTGAAGGCGGGAAAGAGGATGCGAGTGGAACTCTCGCGGAAGCCAGAAGCCAGAATATTTGCCCGTTTCCACCTCATTCGAGCCGGACCTGTAGCCGCGATAGTTGATCGCGGGCCTTCTCCGGGTGGTGGCTCGAAAAAACTTCTTCGCGAAAAAGAAGAGTGAGAGCTGTGGGCGCGATCTCCCGCGATGGCGGGGGCGAGTCTGCCTCTCGAAAATGTTGGAGGTAACTTGTTATGCGGAATCGTTCATGGCTTCTGGCGGCGGCTATTCTTTTAGCCACGCCTCTCATCTGTCGCGCTCAGGACGCGACATCGTCAGCGCTTTCAAATTCGGAGGCGGAAACGGAAAGGATCGTTGTCAGCGCGACGCGAATCGAAACGCCGGAGGATGAATCTCCGGCCACGATCGATGTCATCCGCGCGGATGATTTCGAAAGCAAACAAACGCATCGCGTCGCGGACGCGTTGCGGGAAGTGCCGGGACTTTCGGTGGTCCAGTCGGGATCGCCGGGAGCGCTGACTTCCGTTTTTACCCGGGGACTCCGAAGCCAGCACACCCAGGTGTTGCTCGACGGAATCCCGATGAACCAGGGTTTGCAGGGCGCCTTCAATTTCGCTGATCTGACGACGGATAATATCGACCGGATCGAAATCGTGCGCGGGCCGCAGAGCACGCTGTATGGCCCGCGCGCGCTGGCGGGCGTGATCCAGATCTTCACGAAACGAGGAAGCGGCCCGCCGACCGGCCAATTCAGTTTCGAAGGCGGTTCGAATTCAACCTTCCGTGAAACGTTCAGCAGCTCCGGCTCCGCGCAACAGTTCGATTACTCGATCGGCTTGAGCCGGCTCGATACCGACAACGAGCGGCCGAACAATCAGTACCGCCTCAGCAGCGGGATCGCGAATCTCGGCTGGTCGCCTAACGAGCAGTTGCGCGTCAGCACGCTCCTGACCTATTCGCTCGCCGATCTCGGGCTTCCGAACACGATTTTCGATCCGAAGCCGCGGGATAATTTTCTCACGGAACGCTGGATGATCGCGCCGCACCTCGATTTCAAACCGGTCGAATGGTGGCACCACCGGTTGATCTTCAGCTACGACGAAGAACGGCAGGTGAACGATCCCAACGAGGACGGCTTCGTGGGACCAACCCGCGCCCTGTTCACGCGAGCGACCATTGATTACCAGAACGATCTCAAGCCGGCCTCATGGCTGACGCTGACTTCGGGATTTTTCTACAGCCACGTGGACGCGGGCCAAGAGCGTCCGTTCGTCCTCTTCGGACCGCGCTTTATCAGCGACGAGACCGAGCAGACTTCGGTTTTTCTCCAGGCGAGCGTGACTCCAGTCAAGGGATTGAACCTTGTTGCCGGCGGTCGCTACGACCATTTCAACCAGTTCGGCGATATCTGGACGTATCGATTCGCTGGCAGTTATCTCATCGCGAAAACCGATACGCATTTGCATTCGAGCGTAGCTAGTGGCTTCAGTCCGCCGAGCAGCCAGGACAAAATCTTCGGAAATAATTTCGCGCTCGAGCCAGAAAAGAATCTTGGCTGGGACATGGGCGTCGACCAACGATTCTGGGAAGGCCGCGTGGCGATCGGCCTGACCTATTTTCATAACGACCTCTCGAACGTGATCGGATTCAACGGGCTGTTCAAGACGTTGAATCTCGGCGCGGCGCGGACGCAGGGGATCGAGGCGGAGGTTCGCGTCACGCCGATCGCGGACCTGACTTTCCTCGCGACTTACTCCTATCTCGACGCCGAGAACACTTCCGCCGCGGATATCACGCAGTTGCCCGGCGCGCGGCTGCCGCGGCGTCCGCGAAACGAAGTCTACGTGTCAGCGTCCTATCTCTGGTGCAGAAGGCTGCGAACGACAGTCGAAGCGAAATTCGTCAACGCGCGGGAGGAACTGAACTTCGGCGGACCGAACTTTGACATTGAGGATTACGCATTCGTGAACGTGGCGGCTGAGTACGAGATCAACTCCTGCTTTTCGGTCTTCGCGCGGGTCGATAACCTAGCGAACGAACAATACGCCGAGGTATTCGGCTTTCCCGCTCTGGGGCGCGCGGCCTACGGTGGATTTCGAATTCGATTCTAGCGAGGCGCGATAAGGCGCGGCTTGCTCGGGTTTGTTCCAGGCGTCGTAAAGATTCGCGAGTCGCTGACGAGCGCGTCGCGTCCGCGGGCTGTTCGCCGCCTGCGATTTCGTGAGGTTTTCGTAGCTGGCCAGCAAAAACGGTTCGGCTTCGGGAAAACGCTTTTGCGCGGTCAGGAATTCACCGAGCGCGCCATTCGCCGTCGCGCGCAGGAAATGTGTCTCCGGCATATTTTCTGTCCGGATGCTCAGGGCTTCGCGAAGCAAGTTCTCCGCTTCCTCCGTTCTGCCAGTCTGGCTGTAAATCAAGCCCTGCACCATCAAGGCTGTCGCGTAATTGATGAATTGCGGGCCGGTGGCAGCGCGGTAAATCTTTAGCGTTTCGTTGATCCGGACTTCCGATTCGAGTTGATTGCCCTCGGCGAAAAGCGCCTGGGCCTGCAAGCGGAGATTATCGCCGAGCTGGAGATTCGCATCGCTGTAAAGCTTTCGATAAATGCCTTCGGCCTCGCGCAAATCCTCGAGCGATTCCCCCGTTTGACCGTTCTCCAGAAGGAAGCTGCCGAGCCCCGTCAGATTCGCGGCCAATTCGGCACTCGCCTCCTGTTTCTTTCCGCGGATGGCGACGATTTTTTCCCGAACGATCCTTATCGCTTCGTCGAATTTTCCCTGATCGGCCATGGTGAGAGCAAGGATCGCCTGCGCGACCCCCATGTTGTTTTCTTGCTCGGGCGAAACATAGGGAAGGAGCGTCAATTCCTCGCGCAAAAGCGTTTCCGCTTCCTTCGAATCACCCTGCGCCCGGCGCAGAAGGGCAAACCCGTTCAGGGCCGAGGTCAAATAATTCGTGCTGATTGTCCCTTTCTTTTGTTCTGCGCGCAGACGGGGAAGGTTGGCCAGGTAGAACGCGTTCGCTTTCGCATAATCGCCTTTTGCCGCCGCCCATAGGCTCGCCAGCGAGACCCTGGTCCTGAGCGCGGCAATCCCATCCTCGCCGGCGCCTTGCGCTTGGGTGTGGAGAGCGGCCGTCAGGTTTTGCTGGGCCAGATCGTATTGCCCGAGCGACAGATAACTTTCGCCGATGATTCGTTGCAGCTCTGCTCTTATTTCGGGCTGGTCCGCTAATTCTTCGGTGGCCAATCGTTTCGAAGCGTCGCCCAGAATATCTTTGACGGTCCGTTGGCCGCTTGAATTCCGGTCAGGGTTGGAGGCGTTTAGCGTCTTCTGCAGGAAACTGCTGATCGCTTCAGCTTTGGCTCTCTCTCGGCGGGCCGTCCGCACCTGAATCAGCGTCGCGAAAATCCCGCCGACCAGGCTCAACAGGACCAGCGCCGCCGCAGTGACGCCGATCCGGTGGCGGCTGACAAATTTGGAAGCGCGATAAGCGACCGTATCTTTGCGCGCACTGACCGGCAAGCCTTCAAGATGACGGCGAATGTCTTCGGAAAATTGCCCTGCTGATGCATAACGGCGCGACGGTTCCTTGCGCATCGCCATGAGCACAATGTTGTCGAGATCGCCGCGCAACGACCGTGAATCGTGAGGGGTGAATGATGATTCGTGATTGCTCGCTGAGACCGACTTCAGAATCGCCGTGCTTGGGCGCGTCGGCTCCTGTTCTGTAATGGCTCGCGCGATTTCCTCGGGCCGCTTTGTGGTTGTCCGATAAGGACTTTGTCCGGTGAGCAGTTTGTAGAGGATGACACCGAGGCTGTAAACATCACTCGACGTGGTGATGCTCCCGCCGGCCACTTGTTCCGGGCTCGCATAATCTGGCGTCATCACGCCTTGGAGAGTAAGTGTCTGAGCGCTGTCTGGCGCGTCCTTCGAGTCGAGTAGTTTTGCGATCCCGAAATCGAGGAGCTTTGGTTCTCCTTCGGCCGTAACGCGGATGTTGGCGGGTTTGAGGTCGCGATGAATGACAAGATGCTGATGCGCGTAGGTGACGGCCGAGCAGACTTTTCGAAAAAGCTGGAGCCGCTCTTTGGTCGCCAAGCCGCGTTCATCACAATATTGATCAAGCCGTTCGCCCTCGACGTATTCCATGGCAAGAAATGGAACCCCGTCCGGCGTGACACCGCCGCGGTAAAGCTGAGCAATGTTTGAGTGGTTGAGACTGGCGAGGAGATGCTCTTCGCGTTTGAAGTGATGGATTATGTCGTCCGAGGCCATCCCGCGACGAATAAGTTTGAGCGCGACGTTGCGCTGCAATCCCCGATCTTTCGCGAGATAAACTTCGCCCATTCCGCCGGTGCCGATGAGCGAGACGATCTCGTAATCGCCGATGGTTTGACCGGCGCGGGATGCGCCTTCACTCGCAAGCGACTCCGCCATAATATGGAGGGCCGGAACTTCGAGGAATTGGTGGGCGCCTTCGTCTTCTTGCAGGAGTGATTCTATTTCCGCACGCATCGCTGGATCGCTTTCGCACTTCTCGTCGAGAAACGCGACCCACCGTTCGGGTCCGCATTCGACGGCGGACTTAACGAGCTCAGCCACCCGCTCTGCGCGCCGGTCAAGCATGAGTCGCGCTTTCCTTTAGCTCGCGACGCAGCCAGAGCTTGGCAAAATGCCAATCCCGCGAAACCGCTTTCTCTGAAACGCTCAAGACCTCCGCGATTTCATTCGCTTCGAGGCCGCCAAAAAACTTTAGCTCCACCACCTGACCTTCGCGGGGATAACTGGCAGTGAAACTTGCCAGGGCGTCGTCCAAGGCGACAAGGTCGGGGCGCCGCTCGCACGATATTTCCCTCGTTTCATCGAGATAGAGTTTTTCCAATTTACCGCCGCGCTTCTCCGCATTGTGAGTGCGAGCGTGCTGGACTAGAATGCGCCGCATCAGATGCGCGGCGACGCTGGCGAAGTGCGCCCGGTCTTTCCAATTCGCGCGGGTTTGATCGACTAGTTTTAAATAGGCTTCGTGCACCAGGGCGGTCGCTTGCAGTGTGTGGTCGGGGCGCTCGGATCGTAAATATTCCGCCGCGCGCCCGCGCAGTTCTTCATAGACCAGCGGCATGAGTCGGTCGGCAGCGTTTTTGTCCCCAAGGCTCCATTCCTGGAGGATCTGCGTGACTTCTTCGATCGGGGCAGCGCTCACTTTTGTGGCTCGATTCTGACCTTTTCCGCATTCGGCCGGAAGTAATTTTTCGGAAACTTTGTCCAGTTTCGTCTCCAAATCGCGCGGTTAGTCAGTGAAGGCGAAATATATGTCAGCAAAAGCAAATTTTCCGGGCCCCCGAAATCAACCGCTTCTATCAGGAGGACCGCTGCACCGCGCGCGCAGAGTCCGCGCTGGTGACGCCATTATCCGGCTACACGTGGACAAGAAGAAGTCTGCACTAACCACGAAGAATTTTCTTAAATTTATCTTCCCGCTCATCCTTGGGACGCAAATGACGGCGTACGCTGGACGCGTAGAGATTCGTGCGACGGGGCCAGAAGCAGGTTGGGTTCATTTACGTAATGAAGCAGCGATTTCCGCGCAGAGCGACCCTGCCGCAACCGGGCTGAGGAGCCGCGCCCTTGCCTCAGCCGATTTCGACGAAGATGGCGTGCCGGATCTGGTTACAGGCTATGCCAATTCTGATACGGGCGGCACGCTTTCGATTCAACGCGGGAACGTCGACGCGATTTATCCGAATAGTCCTGGGGCGCAAGCGCGGCGGGACCGCGGTGAGTTTACCACTGCCGCATTCTTGCCGGGCTCCAAGAGTTTCGCTGTGCCGGAAGCCGCAGACTTTGTCGGCGCGGGAGACTTCGATGCGGACGGGCATTGGGACGTCGTTACCGCACGAAACGGTGGTGATAAGCTGTACTGGTTCCGAGGCGATGGGCGCGGTGGATTTGCCGAGCCAAAGATCATCTATCTTCCGGGCGCGATTACGTCCTTGATCACTGGCGAGATGAATCGCGCTGATGGCTTGACGGATGTGGTTGTCGGTGTTGTGACAAGTGACGGCCCGCGGGTGTTGGTCTTCGAATCGCCAAACGGCGCGCTGCGTGGTGAACCGGAAAGCTTCGTGTTACCCGCGCCCGCGAGCGCGCTGGCCCTGGGCCAGCTAGATGATGACTCCGCGGCGGACCTGGCGATCGCGACCGGCAATGAAGTGATGATCGTGCATGGACGCGACCGCAAATTGTCCCTCGATGCGGAGCAGCGAGCGACCGTTAAAGCAGCTGAAGTGACCCGAACGGTGCTGGAATCGGCGCCGATCTCGATCGCCGTGGGCGACTTCACGGGCGACGCGAAACAACAGCTCGCGGTTTTGACCGCGGACGGCAACGTGCGCGTGCTGGAACGCGGCGGAGCAAGCGACAAGGAATTCCAGGCAAACAAAGCGATGACGTTGAACGTCGCGACCAGCGGCCCCGACGGAGCATCGCCGCACCGATTACTGGTAACAAAAGTCTCCAGTCTGCCGAAGGACGATTTGCTTGTGTTCGGCGGCACAAAGGCCGTGAGCATCGTTACGACAGGCAGAACGCCAGCCTTGGGCCAGCCGAACCTAACGAGTGCAGGAAGTGACAGAATGAGCCTCGCCGCTTCACTTAGTTCGGACAGCGAAGTAACGGCGGTGCTGCCAATGCGTCTGAACGCTAGCGCCCTGAAAGATTTGGTCTTGCTGGACAAGAGCGGGAG
>JALYIN010000122.1 GCA_030775765.1 Verrucomicrobiota bacterium | reverse complement strand
ATACTGGGGTGCGCACGGGCGGCGATTCGCGTTCCGAGCTGACCTTTCCCGACCTCACGATCACGCGCCTGGGCGCGAACACGGTCTTCAGTTTTACCAAGTCGGGCCGGACGGCGACGGTCGAGACCGGGTCGATCCTGTTGCGCGTGCCCAAGGACTCCGGCGGCGGCTCCATCAGGAGCAGCGCGGTGACGGTCGCTGTAACCGGCACGACGGTGATCTTTGAAGGAAGCCGCGGCGGACGCAGCAAGTTAATTACGCTCGAAGGCAGTTCTGCGGTTTCTTTGAAGAGGAATCCGAAGCAGTTCCGGAAAGTTCTCGCCGGCCAAATGATCGATGTGCCCGCCGGCGCGACCACCCTTCCCATGCCGGTGAACGTCGACCTGAATGATATCATGCGGAACCATCCGCTGATTACCGACTTCAAGCCGTTGCCGAGCCAGCCGCTCATCATGGCCGCCGCTCAACAGGCCCCGCCGCCTCCGCCGCCCTCCTACACCGGCCCAACCATTTCCATCATGCCGGTAATTAACTTCGGACCGAACCGCGCTCCGCGCCCCACCAGGTCGCCTGGACCCACAAAACCCCCTAACAACCCAACCACCCATCCAGTCACCCAGCCTCCCGGGACGACCACGCCACCTGCTTCTAACCCGAACCAGAGTCCCACTCCGACTCCCCCGCCGGTGATACTCAGAAACGCTCCCAATCAGACCTACACACCTCCGAACAACCCCAACCAAAAGAAGGCCGTGAAAAAGCCGACGCCCGCACCGGTGAGGTAAGACTTACCCATCCTTGGCCTCGTGTCGTCCTTCCCTTCTTCGTCAGTCGTAGCGGCGCTCCTCGTTGGGTCAGGTGTGGCCCCGGCTCGCCGACACGAGATAAACTAGCTACGAAAACCCTCAGCTAGTCTCTTTTGCCCAGAGTATAATCCAGCCGTTCAATACTCATTCTTTTGCCTGCACGCTCCGCGAAGGCTTTGGCGCCGCTCTCCTGCTCAAGACTTTATCGAACTGCGGTTTGTTCTCGTGCCACCGGTAATGCGGATCGTCGATCGCAAAACCCCAGACCAGCCGGCCGCCGTAACGCCAGTTATCGAGAATGATACCGCGCGAAAACGGCTGCCCTTTTGCCGTGACGACGATGACGTTGTGCTCGCCCGAGGTTCTCTCGAACGATTCCGCCCAGTGAAACTCAAGCGTTTTCCACTTCTGCTCGATCAATCGTAGCTCGAGCCTTTCGGCAAATTGAAAACACAGACCGCCTTTTCGCCGTCCGGTATTCACCAGAAAATTCATCACACCGGGCGGCCAGACGACTTTCCATTCTTTTTGCAGGTCGCGTCCCAGCGTGTAAGCAATCTCAGCTACTTGCTGCGCTTCCGCGGGGTCCACGCTCGGCGCAAGCGACGCGATTGATCCTCGCAACACCGGATCGTCCGCTGAGGTGGCAAACTCCGGATCCTTTTTCCGGGCCTGCGCCGCGGAAGCAAGAACCGCGAAAACAAAAAAGATTCCTGCGATCCGGAACCGGAAAGGAACCCAAAGGTAGCGTGACATTAGCGGCATAAGGTATTGCGGAACGCAGTTCGTCAAGCCATCGCTTGATCGTTTTAGCAGCGCCCTAACTCCGCTGCTTTGCCTTCCCGCGCCAATAGGTGACTAATCCGAGGCCGAGTAGCAGAAGGGCGCCACCGACGAGTTTCGCTTCGTGGATCACAGTCTCAGCGGTCCCGGGAGGCGGTATCATGGCCAGCGCCATCGCAAAAGCGTGACCATTGAACCTGAAATCCCGGCGACGAGCGCGCCGAGGCGGCTGCCTGGAATGATCAGTGCCACGGCGTTGTGCTGCTTCCAGCAGTGAACCATGAAGCAAACAAACAGGTAGAGGTATGGAACAAAATAAATCAGAAGCGACATGTCGATGAGGATGAGGAACGCGGTTTCGACCGTGGTGCCCTTTCCCAGAATCGAAACAAAGAGGAACAATCCCGCGATCAGACCCTGGACGAGGATCGCGATGTAAGGCGTTCGCCAGCGCTGGTGGAGTCTACCGAAAGCAGCAGGGAAGTATCGATCCAATCCCACAACGAAAGCGATCCGTGCCGACCCCGTCAGCCATGCTCCAACACCGCCTATCCTCGACACGGCTAGTAACAGCGCCACCAGGGAGACCACCGGCCATCCGTACCCGGCGGCCCCACTCAGTCCATTCGAAATCGCCTGGAGCAGACCCGCGACGACATTGATTTGATCCGCCGGGACCAGCCAGATCATGGAACAAGTTCCAAGGATGTAGACCAACGCCACGGCCGGCGCCGCGAGATAAATCGAGCGCGGCAAGTTTCGCCTTGGATCCTTGATCTCGCTGCCCATCGTCGAGGAAAGTTCCAGGCCGGCAAAAGCGAATGCTATCGTAGCCCAGAGATTCAGCAGGGGCAGATCGGTCAGGCCCGGTTTGAGTCGGGACCAGGCAAAGAGTTGGCAGCGGGGCCGGTCGCAATCCGGCAAAGGCCCAGAATTACGAGAAAGACCCGGGAAGAAAGACACTGATTCCACCGATGTTCTGGAGCCACTTGCCGGTTCCGACACCGACGATATTGAGCCCAATCGCGACAATTAGCCCTACAACGGTAAATGGCAGGACAAACGTCCAGTTGTCCGCGAGACCGGTCTCACTTTTCCAATAACAAAGGTACCGGCGACGGCGGCCGAAAGGAGCAGTGTAGGATAAAAAAAGAACGTTGTTGATCCAATAGCACCAGCCGCAGACAAAACCGTGCGCTTCGCCAAATTCTCTCTTCGTCCATGCGTAGATGCCCCCTTCTTCTGGAAAGCTCGCAGCAAGCTGGGATAACGGCGAGGCCTTGTGGAACGAAAAACACGATAGCGCCTAGTAACCACAATGTTATCGAACTCGGCCCCGCCTTTGCTGCCGTTGCCACCCAGAATATACCCAGGACGGCTACCAGATTGAAAAAAATGAGGTCCGCAAATTGAGGCGACGCCTCGAGAGCTAACGGGCTGCTTTGAGTCATCGCCGGTGCTACTTCAAGAGCGAAACAGCTCCCGGGAGTTGAGCCTCTTCAAATACCACATCGGGGGCTTCATGGTAGGAGAACCCGGAGAACTTAAGTTCGCTGATACTATTTTCGACAGCGTTCATGACGACAAGCCTCGTCGGGCGTTGTTCGCCGAGCACGTTTTTGAATTCGCCGTAGTAAACAACGCGGAGAAGCTTGCCGTTGACGGCAAAGACTTCGCTCTTCAAGGGCCGGTTGTTTTCCTTGTCCAGCCAGTAGCGCACGGTCGCGCCTGCTTTTCCTCGAGCGCGAGACGTTAGCTTCAACCGGTTTGCTATAATCTCGCGTTTGACCAGGTCGGTTGTGTTTCCTTCTCCTTCAAGCTCCGCCGAATAGGACGCGCTCAGCGTGCTCGTGAACAGATCAAGGACAAAGGAGTGACTTCGAAATTGGGAAGGTGAGACCGGCACCGGCC
>JALYIN010000121.1 GCA_030775765.1 Verrucomicrobiota bacterium | reverse complement strand
GACTATACAGATGGAGATGGTGCCAGGCGGCCGAGTATTGCCGCGGAACGCCATTCGAACTGACCGCCGTGTCCGCTGTCGTCGCGGCGGTTGCCGCAGGGCTCGCTGATGGGGAAGGCGCTGCTGCTGTGGTCGTCGCTGCCGTCGGCGCGGGCGCGGGAGAGCTCGCGGCGACTGTTGCCGATTTGCTAGGTGAAGTGGCGGGTGATGTGGCTGCGTTGGGGGCAGGAGACGTGGCCGGAGCGCTGGCAGTGTTTGCGGCGGGAGATGTTTCAGGCGCTGCCGAGGGCGACGGACTCGCGTCCTCTGAAGGCGCGCGCTTGCCGACGTTCGAAAGATCAGGACCCAGTCTCATTTTACCCAGCATTGCCGGGCGTTCGAAAATGTAATCGCGCGGCGCGCTCCGGCGCGTTCCCCATTTCCGCTCGATATCGGAGGCGGCGTAGTCAGCCCGGACCTGCTGGCTGTGGCAATAGACGCAGCCATTGGCTGCATAAATTTTTCGGCCGCGATCCGCCATGCCCGATTTCGGCACGGGATAAATGTCGTTCTCGTCGTCCTGGCTGACCTGCGGATCGAGATGCCCGATCTGGAAATTCGGGATCAGCATCAAGCCCGTCCACGAAAAAGCGAACGTGCCGAAGATCCCGAGAAAGAGTGCTTTTACCCCTTTCATATGTGGTCCTTTACCGCCTCGTCTTCCCGGGGATTCAAAAACGTCGGCATGCTCGCAGTGCGACCGAGGCCGAACAGCATCAGGCCAAAATGAAACGCGAAGATGAAATGCGCGATGGTGAGCAGCATTCCGGAAAGGCTTCTCCCACGGAGATATGGCAGGATGGAATCAGTCGCGTTCGTGAACTCCTTGGTTGGATCCGCCAAGCTGTTGCCTTGCGCAATGCCGCCCAGAAAAAGCATCGCGACCATCAGGCCCACTCCGTAGGCGGACGCCCAGAAATGGAGCTTGATCAGGCTCGCGTAACGCCATTCGCGGCCGACCAGGCGCGGCACGATATAATACATCGAGCCGAAAATGATCATCGTGAAAAACGCGTACAGCCCGATGTGGGAATACGCGATGCTCGCTTCGCTGAAATGGACGTAGCCGGCCACGGAACGCAGCGAGAGAAATACCCCCATCAAACTGAACGCGGTGTAAGCGAAAGCGCCGAAGACGGTGAACCGCAAAGTCGGGCTATAACGAAGCAGCCCGAAATAACCGCGCATCGTCATGTGATGATTCAGGCCGACGGTCGCTACTGGAATAATGGTGAGAATGGTCGCCGCGATGCTCGCCGTAATCATCCAAGCCGGGAACGGGCCATCGACGAGCCGTTGCATTCCGGTCCAGCTCGCGAAAAGCGCGTAAGTCCAGAAGCCGATCGCCGCGAGGTGATAACTGTACACCGGCCGGCCGATCACTTTCGGGATCATGTAATACGCGGTGCCGAGCCCGATGGCGCCGAACCAAAGGAAAAGAAGATTATTCGCGAACCACCAGGTCACGGCGGATTGCATCACGCCCTGGACCGGCACGAGGAACAGCATGACCTGAGTGGCGCCGTACACCCATGGGAACCACAGGAAGGCGCCGAGCAAATACCATTGCGTGATGTAGATATTGTCGCCGCGGCGGAAACGGAACATCAGCATCGCCCAGGATAAGACAAGCGAATACGCGACGAAGAGGACCGTCGCCGCATAGGGCGGGAACTCGAGCCATTCGTAGCCGGTACTGTCACCAGCCATGATTCCACCCACGCCGAGCAGCACCCCGAGATTCCAGAAAGCTCCGCCTGCGATGAGCAAGAGCGGATGGCGCAACGTCGTCCGGCACAAACGCGCCATGAGCCAGATCGCGGTGCCGATACCCGCCATCGAGGCCCAGCCATAAACCATCACGTTCATGTGGGCCGGACGAACGCGACCCCATGTGATCCAGCTATAATTCGCCAGGAGATCGGGCGCGTGCAGTTTCCAAGATGTAAGTCCGGCGAGGAGCGTACCCAGCAAGAGCCAGAGGATCGCGGACCCGTAAAAGAACAGGACCGGCAGCCGCGTCGAAGCATCGATCAACGCGCGCTCGACCTGCTCGACATCGTGGGCGGTCACCTCGCCGTCCGGCGTGGGAACTTCAGAGCCCGGCGCTTTCATCGGGATCTCGGCTGGATCTATGGGCGATTGCGGACTCATGGCGTTTTACCGCGGACCGGTAACGGCGTTCCGGGCGCGGGAGGCGAAATAGATGGTGAAGGACTTACTTGCGGTTTCGCCGGCGCAGGCGGCGCGGTCGCAGCGGGGCTCGCGTTCGGGCCGGGCTGCGTATTCGGTGGCGCGGATGGCGGATTCGCAGCGGCCGCCGGTTGGTTGTGAGCTTCGGAATCGTGGCCGGTCACGGAAGTTGGTTTCGGTGTCGTGCTCGCCCTGGGACTCCCGGCCGGCGTCGTACTCGCGCTAGCCGCAGGCGACGCATTCGCACTCGGAGCTGGTGAAGCGGCTGCGCTCGGCGCGGGCGAAGTTTGAGGAGCCGCGCTGGGGGATGCGGCGACGATGGGCCCAGCCGAGGTCGGTTTCTTATCCGGCAACTCGACGAGCATCAATTGCATCGCGTGGTCGATCGGGATTCGCGCGATTCCTTTGGTCTTATCGACCCAGC
>JALYIN010000120.1 GCA_030775765.1 Verrucomicrobiota bacterium | reverse complement strand
CAATTGGAAGGTTCATTTCTCCGACACGATGCGCGGCGGCCAGTACGTCAACAATTGGCGGATGGCCGAGCTGCACGCGAAAGAGGCGCCGGACCGCGTTCGTGAACTCGAGAAGTGGGGCGCCGTTTTCGACCGGACGAAAGATGGCCGAATTCTCCAGCGAAATTTCGGTGGACATAAGTATCCACGGCTCGCGCATGTGGGCGATCGCACGGGCTTGGAAATGATTCGCACGCTTCAGGACCACGGAGTCCATCAAGGCATCGATGTCCACATGGAGCGAACGATCTTGAGTCTATTAAAGGAAGGGGAGCGCGTCGTCGGCGCATTTGGCTATGATCGCGAGCGCGGCCGCTTCATTATTTTCCGCGCAAAAGCGGTCGTGTTGGCGACGGGCGGAATCGGGCGCGCCTACAAAATTACGAGCAACAGTTGGGAATACACCGGCGACGGTCATTCGCTGGGTTACCACGCCGGCGCGGAGCTGATCGACATGGAGTTCATCCAGTTTCATCCCACCGGGATGGTCTGGCCGCCGAGTGTCCGCGGCATTCTCGTGACCGAAGGCGTGCGGGGCGAAGGCGGCATCCTCACGAACAAGGAAGGCAAGCGCTTCATGTTTGACGACATTCCCGACAACTACAAAGCGCAGACGGCCGACAGCGAAGAGGAAGGCTGGCGCTATTGCCAGGGCGACAAGAATGCGCGCCGGCCGCCCGAGCTCCTCACCCGCGATCACGTCGCGCGCTGCATCGTGCGCGAGATTAAGGCGGGGCGGGGGAGTCCGCATGGCGGCGTGTATCTCGACATCGCCTGGATCAAGAAAAAGCTTTCGAACGGCGAGGACTACATCAAGCGGAAGCTGCCGAGCATGTATCACCAGTTCAAACAATTGGCGGACATCGATATTACCCAGGAACCGATGGAAGTCGGCCCGACCACGCACTACGTCATGGGCGGAATCCGGGTCGACGCCGATAGCCAGATGTCGCGGGTGCCTGGTTTGTTTGCGTGCGGCGAATGTGCGGCCGGGATTAACGGCGCCAACCGGCTCGGCGGCAATTCGCTCTCCGACCTCCTGGTCTTCGGCAAACGCGCCGGGGAGTTCGCCGCGCAGTTCACGAAGGAAAATCAGCTGGGTGAAATCGACGACGCCGCTGTCGAGTCGACGGCGACGATGGCACTGGAACCGTTCGAGCGGGCCGAGAACAAGGCGGGCGAAAGTCCGTATCAGGTTCAACACGATCTCCAGGAGATGATGCAGGAGTTGGTCGGCATCGTTCGCACCGAGGAGGAAATGAAACGTGCGTTGGATGGGCTCGCGAAGTTGTCCGAACGGGCGGACAAAGTTGCCGCCCCGGCCAATCGCGAATTCAACCCCGGCTGGCACACCGCGCTCGATCTAAAAAATCTTCTGACCGTCTCCGAAGCTGTGATGCGGGCCGCTCTCGAGCGGAAGGAGAGTCGCGGCGCCCAGTTCCGCGAGGATTATCCGGAAAAAGACGAATCGTTCGGGAGAGTGAACACGATCACGTGGAAAGATGCCGACGGCCGCATGCAAATCCGGCGTGACCCCATCCCCGCCATGCCGGATTATCTGCAGCAGGTGATCGAGGAAATGAAGTGAGCACCGCTACTTTTCGAATCTGGCGCGGGGATGCGAAGGGCGGCGCGTTCGAAGACTACTCGACGGAAGTTTCCGAAGGGATGGTTGTCCTGGATGCCGTTCACGATATCCAGGCGAAACAGGCGAACGACCTTGCCTGCCGATGGAACTGCAAAGCGGGCAAGTGCGGTTCCTGTTCAGCGGAAGTGAACGGGATGCCGAAGCTGATGTGCATGTCGCGCCTCAACGATCTGCCGCTCGAGAAGCCGGTGACGATCGAGCCGATGAAGGCGTTCCCGCTCGTGAAGGATTTGATCACCGACGTCTCCTGGAATTTTCGAGTGAAGAAAAAGATCAAGCGATTCAAGCCACGTCCGCCCGATGCAGCCGACGGCACCTGGCGGATGGCGCAGGAGGACATTGATCGCGTCCAGGAATTCCGGAAATGCATCGAGTGTTTTCTCTGCCAGGATGTCTGTCACGTCCTGCGCGACCATCGAAAGCACGACGAATTCATCGGGCCGCGCTATTTGATTTATACCGCCGCGCTTGAGATGCATCCGCTCGATACCGAAGATCGCCTTGAGGAATTGCGGAAGGCCCACGGGATCGGTTACTGCAATATCACGAAATGTTGCGCGAAGGTTTGCCCGGAGAACATTCAGATTACCGACAACGGGATCATCCCGCTGAAAGAACGGGTCGTGGACGATTTCTATGATCCGCTCGGGTGGATTTGGAAGAAGTTGAAAAGGAACCACTGAACCGCATGTCCGATTTGAAACCACTTTCCCGTGAAGCCATTCCGGCCGCGCTGGAAAAAGCGGAGCGTTATCGGTTGCTGAACGAACCGGGGGAAGCGGAGAGCATTTGCCTCGACGTCCTGCATGCCGAACCTGAAAACCAAACGGCGCTCATCACGCTGCTGCTGGCTGTCACCGATCGTTTCGGGAAGGGATATGGCGTTAGCGACACGCAGGCGAAGGAGCTTCTCGCGCGCGTGAAGGGAGATTACGAGCGCGCCTACTACACCGGCATTTTGGCCGAGCGGCGCGCGAAAGCGAAGCTCGCGCAGGGGACGCCCGGTTCGCGGCATCACGCCTACGACGGTTTTCGCGAAGCGATGATGTGGTTTGAAAAAGCGGAGTCGACTCGGCCGCCCGGAAATGACGATGCGCTCCTGCGCTGGAACACGTGCGCGCGCATCATCGAGAAAAACCGGTTGGTCCCGCGCGACGAAGAGAACGTGGAACCGCCCTTGGAGTGAAGGCCGGTGTCTCGCGCGATCCCGATGCGGTTCGCGCGATGTTTGGTCGAATCGCGCGGCGCTACGATCTGGCGAACCACCTCCTGAGCGGCGGCGCCGATTTTATGTGGCGACGCCACGCGACCAAGATCGTCGCCGGTTGGCGACCGCGCGCTGTTCTCGATCTCGCGACGGGCAGTGGCGATCTCGCGCTTTGTCTTCAGCGACAACTGCGAGAGGCCACCGTCACGGCAGCGGATTTTTCTCCGGAAATGCTCGAGGTAGCGCGCGGCAAAGGTGTAGCGAAAACGATTCTGGCCGATGCGCTGCAATTGCCGTTCGATGATGGGTCATTCGATTGCGTCACGGTCGCGTTCGGCCTGCGCAACATGGCGGACTGGGATCGGGCTCTCGTCGAAATTTCGCACGTGTTACGAGGCGGCGGTCACTTGCTCGTCCTTGATTTTTCAATTCCCCAGGGGGCGCTTCGGCCTGCCTACCGTTTTTATCTGCACCGTTGCTTGCCGCTGCTGGCTTCGATCGTGACCGGACAAAAAGCGGCCTATGATTACCTCGGCGGCTCGATCGAGAAATTTCCCAGCGGCGTGGCGATGCTTGAACTCATCGAGAGAAACGGGTTCACGATGGCAACGGCGAAACCGCTGACTGGTGGCATCGCCACGATCTACACCGCGCAAAAACTGTAACTCTGGAGTCGACACGCCCTCGTGCGGGGGGAAGGGCGTAACCTTCTCTCCGCGGCCTGGGGAACAGTCCGTCTCCAATTAAGGTTTGGGCGACGCCGAAACGGTTGGCGATGCGCTGGGGCCTCCGGTCGCAGCGGGTGTTGCTACCGGGGTGGGACTTGGCATCGCCACAAGCGGCAGCTTGAACGCATTCAGATCCGGATTGCTGAGCACGAACGTGCCTTCGCGTTCGTCCGTTTTTGCGAACCACATTCCTTCCCCGGCCGAAGCGCCGACTATGAGTTTGTGCACGCTCTTATCCTCGGGCGAAGTGGTGAACATGATCGTCACCTGCGGCTTGTCGAAACCATGCGCGGGCGTTGTCGCTCCCGCCCAGCGCACGGCCCGCAGGACCGTGAGCGTATTCAACAACGACTGGATGTTGACGGTGTTCGCCGGTTCGCCTCCCTGCCACTCGTTTTTCTCGTTGCGAGCGAACGTGTGTTCCCGATCGGTCGTCACCGTGAGCTTGTGCAAATCGTCCGGCTTGAACCGGAAGATCGCCAGTTCCTGCCACTGCAACGGGTCGGCGAAAATGTTGTCCATCAAATTCCGGCGCACCGCCACGATGAACGGCTCGTCGCCCGGCCGCGCAAAGACGTTGTCGCCATCGACTTTCCCAAAAGCGATCGTCGCGAAGGGATGTTCGCCCGCCACTGACTCCGGCGTGTTCTCCGAAGCGAACGAGCTGAACGTCACCTGGAGCTGCGGCTTGTCGAGGCCGTATTTCGGCAGGTCCGACGCGACGTCCTCGACGAATTTCGTCACCTGCTCGGCGATCATTAAATCGAGCAGGCGCTTCACTTCGCTCGAATTCGCCGGCTGATTGTGGCGGCTTGCGATCGTCCAGTTTTCATCCTTGCGTGCGAGCACCGTCTTGCCTTTGCCCGGCGCGTCGATCGTGATGCGATCGAGAATATTGGTATCAATCCGGACGAGGTGGCGATCGCGCAGATCCGCGGGCTTGAGCGCGAGAAGCTCCTCGATCTTTTTCGGCAAGGTATAAACGGCGCTGCGCGCGGTGAACCTTACGTAAACCTGCTCCTTCTCTTTCTCCGGCACACCACCGATCTGGAGGGTCTGTCCGGTTTTATCGTCGATCGCGAACAGCGTGATTGAACCGCGCGGCTCGGCTAGCCCATAAGGCCGCAGGTCGCCCCGATCCTCGGCGACGAATTGCTGGATTTGCGCCGTGGTGATTTGCGCCAGGAGATCGTTGATCTTCTGGTCGTCGGCCCGCGCCCGCAGGGGTTTTACGATTTCCCAGTGCTCGGCCTTCTTTTCCAATTCCATCTCGCCGGCGGCGGTTTTGACCAGGGCGCGCACGACTTGAACGGTCGTCAGGTCGGTGAGTTTCTTGTCGCGAAAATCTTCCGGCTTCTTCGCGATGTCGTTCCGAACGGACTGAGCAGCGATGACCACATCACCCCCGTCGCCGACGCGCACATACATTTTTCCCTGGAGCGCCGCGTCATTGCCAAAAGTAATTTCCGGCGGTGCGTCTTTGCCGAGCAGCTTCAATTTCAGCTTCCCCTTGCTCAGCCCGTAATCATCCAGAAGCGCCTTGTTCTTCGCTACCTCGTTTGCAGGAATCGCGTTGAATTTCTGCCAGCCATCCAGATCTGCGATGAGATTTTCAACCGCGCCGCGATCGGCCTGGTCCTTAAACGGCGCTTCGAGCCGCCATTTCTGGTCCTGTTTTTTCAGCTCGATCCGGTCGTCCCCGTTTTGAATCACGATCCCTTCGAGCCCGTCGCGCTCGAAATTAACGACATTCCCGGCCAGGCGTTTCGCTTCCTCGGTGTTCGGTCCTTTGCTCTCGTCAAACTTAATCCAGAGCGCGACCGCAATGGCCACGACCAACAGAAGAATCGTCGTCTTGGTTTTCATTCAGTTCGGCAATTGCGCAACGTCTCAGGCGCGCCGGTACCACCACACGCCAAACCCAAGCGCGGCCGGGATCAGCGGCAGCAAAATGAGGATCAGCCACCGCATATTACGCATCGCGTTATCGTCCAGGCTGAAGGTAAGCGTTTTGGGCACCTTCGGCGCGATCCCGATGAGTTGTTCGCGGCTCAGCAGCCAGTTGACGCTGCCCGACATGAAATCCAGCGCCTGCTGCTCCTGCGTTATCGCGGTGTCCTGGACGAAATTCGAGTTGGTCACGACCACCATGCGCGCGGAATTTGTC
>JALYIN010000119.1 GCA_030775765.1 Verrucomicrobiota bacterium | reverse complement strand
CCTTCGTTGCGGGCCGGGTGGCCGCCGGTTTGCGCGGAATTCTGGAGAAAGCGTCAACGAAAAAGGGGGCAATGCCGTTCCCCGCGTTTCTCCACGTTTGCGAAGAACTGCGGATGCCGCTCACCGGTCCGGCGCTGGTCGGTCTGGCGCATATGGCGTTTCAGGAAGTGAAGACGGCCTTTCGCCAGCAAGTCGCGTCGCGCGCGGAGGCCGAGGAATGGCAGCTCACGGCCGATGATTGCCACGTCGTCCGCAAAAATTTCCAATATCCGAAGTTCGACGAGTACACTTATCCCTCGGCCGACATGCAGATCTCCGCGAAGTCCATCGAAGCGGTCGCGCGCGGGGAATATGAATGGGTCTTGGCCGAGCTGCACCCGCCGGTGGCGTTGCTGCATCACGGCTTTTACTGGGGTTGTCCCGACAAGGAGGCGTTAGGGCGAGCGGTAGCGAGCACGACGAACGGCCGGCCAACCCTTCACTTCGGGTTTTTCGCGATTGATTTCACCGCGACGACAGTTGTTCGCGTGTTCGATGCAATTCCCGATCTCATGAATTTTGTCGCGCGGCAGCGAGGCAATCCGCGCTGGCGCATTATTCCTTCGGCCGAGGTTGAGGTTTTTGCCGATGACGCGGATGGCGACGTGGCGCTACGTATACGCGGATCGGGCGAATATCTGGGCTCGCTGGCGCGCGGTTGGTGGATGGCGCTCGGTTTCCATCCGTTTTTGTTCGGACGCGCGCCGCATATGCCGCGTCTGCGTTGCGGTAAGGTGATCGTGCAACGCCAGTCCTGGACGGTGAGCTTGGAAGAAATGCCGGCCGGAAATTATACCGGCGTTTCGCGCAATCTCGTCGCGGCGATCGAGCGCCTGCGCGCCGCGAAAGGGTGGCCACGCTACATCTACATTCGGCCAAGCGAACAGGCACTCCGCCGCAGCGGCGCCGAAGGCCGTGACAAAGATACCAAACCGGTTTTCATCGATCTCGAGAGCTATCTCTTCCTCGAGATTTTTCACGGCTGGCTCACGAAAGCGGGCGAGCTGGAGGTCACCGAGATGCTGCCCGATCCGGAGCATTTGCTCTGGCAGGAAAAAGATGGTCGCCGGACATTCGAACTTCGGACCCAGATTGTGCCCGGCGCATGAAGATCATCGCGGTCGCAAACCAGAAAGGCGGCGTGGGCAAAACGACCACCGCGGTGAATCTCGGCTGCGCGCTGGCCGAAGAAGGTTTGCGCGTTCTCCTGATTGATCTCGATCCGCAGGGGAACGCGACCAGCTCCTTCGGATTGCAGGAACTGGAAGGCGAGAGCCTGTATGAGCCGCTCCTGGGCAACACTTCCATCGCTGACAAAATCCTGCCGACTCGTGTCGAACGCGTCTTCATCGTTCCGGCCGATCTCGATCTCGCCGGCGCCGAGGTGGAAATCGCGCGGCTCGACAATCATCTCACGCGCCTGGCCGACACGCTCGCGCCCCTCCGTGCTGACAACACCTTCGATTTCGTTCTGCTCGATTGCCCACCGTCGCTCGGCATCCTGATGACAAACGCGCTCGCGGCCGCCGACGAGCTGCTTACTCCGATTCAGTGCGAGTTCTTCGCGCTCGAAGGCTTGGTGAAAATCGTCCGCATCATCGAGCAGGTGCGGAGTTCCGGCGCGAACGATGGCCTGGAGATCGGCGGCATTGTCATGACCATGTTCGACAGCCGGACGAACCTGAGTGCGCAGGTAGTCGCTGATGTCCGCGCCCATTTCGGCGAACGTGTTTACGCAACCGTCATCCCGCGCACGGTTCGCCTCAGCGAAGCGCCGAGTTTCGGCAGATCAATCCTCGAACACGATCCCAATGGCACCGGCGCCCGCGCCTACCGCGCGCTCGCCAAGGAATTTATCGAGCGTCATCGCTGACTGCCCCGCGGTAGTGAAGCGCGCGGATTTTTTCCATCGTCACCAAACCGCCGGTAATCATCTTGTCGAGCACCGGGAGGAAGCTTTGGATCTTCTCCTCGCTGTCGATGATTTCGATGATCATCGGCAGGTCCATGGACAGCCGCAGGATTTTTGAAGTGTGCATGCGGCTCGATTTGCCGAAACCGATCGGGCCGCGCAACGCGGTCGCGCCCGCGAGCTGCATTTCGCGCGCTTTCAGGATGATTGCTTCGTAGAGCGGTCGATGCTCATAGCGATCGCTCTCGCCGATGAAGATGCGGAGCAAGGTGGCTTCGTGCGGAATTTCCATTAGCGGTTGTTTGTTTGCGAAGTGGACACGCGGAGTCACCGGTTGATTGCGGCGGCGCAGAGCTGGCCAAGCCAGACGGCGCCGAGGCAAAGAAGGACGGAGAGGATGACGTTGGCGGCCGCCCGCAGCCAATCGCCTTCCATGGTCAGGTTCAGGGTTTGCAGGCTGAAGGAAGAAAACGTCGTGTAACCGCCGCACACGCCCGCCATGAAAGCGAGCCGCCATTCTGGCCTAACGAGCAGTCGCCCTTCCGGACCGGTGTAGGCGGCGAAAAATCCGATGACCAGACAGCCGGACACGTTCACCAGCAATGTGCCCCAAGGGAAGGTCTCGCCGACCCGCCGGCCGATCACGCCGGAAAGCCAGAAGCGCGCGACGCTCCCGAGCGCGCCGCCACCCGCCACGAGCCAGTAATCCAGGCGATACATGCCGGTAATCGTACAACAAAAGAAAACCTCGGCGAGAAAATCTCTTCATGGGCTATGTTCATTCGAACATTTTTGCAGCCAACCGGGGTTTTTGTGCGTAGAATCTTCGATGGAATTAACCAGGAAGCTCGCGATTTTGGCCGACGCGGCGAAATACGATGCTTCCTGCGCCAGCAGCGGCACCACGAAACGCAATGCGCGCGCTTCCGGCGGCATCGGTTCCACCACCGGCGCCGGCATTTGCCACAGTTACACGCCCGACGGCCGATGCGTTTCGCTCCTGAAAATCCTCCTCACGAATTACTGCGTCTATGATTGCCTTTATTGCATCAATCGCGTCTCCAGCGACGTGCCTCGCGCCCGCTTCACCGTCGATGAAGTCGTTCAGCTGACACTCGATTTCTACCGGCGCAATTACATCGAAGGCCTGTTCCTCAGCTCAGGAATTATTAGAAACGCCGATTACACAATGGAGCAAGTCATCGCGGTCGCGCGCATCCTGCGGCAAGACCACGCGTTTCGCGGCTACATCCATTTGAAAACCATTCCCGAAGCGGTGCCGGCCTTGATCGAGGAAGCGGGACGATGGGCGGATCGCATCAGTATCAATATCGAACTGCCGACGGCCGCGGCACTCGCCCAACTGGCGCCCGAGAAAAATCTGACGCGGACCCGGCAGGCGATGGCCGGAATCAAAGAGCGCATCGATGGAGCAAAGGCCGCGCGGCGGGAGAGCCGCAAAGCGCCGGTGTTCGCGCCCGCTGGTCAAAGCACGCAGATGATCGTCGGCGCGACCGACACTTCCGACGCCGCGATTCTCGAACAGGCGTCGTCGCTTTACTCGGAGCACAGTTTGCGGCGCGTCTATTATTCCGCCTTCAGTCCCATCCCGGATGCGTCGAGCAAACTGCCGGCGATCGCACCCCCGCTCATCCGCGAGCATCGGCTTTACCAGGCGGATTGGCTCGTGCGTTTCTACGAATTTCGGGTCGAGGAATTGACGACGACCGATGCGCCGAACCTGGATTTATCCATCGATCCAAAACTCGCCTGGGCGCTTCGGAATCGTCACCTCTTCCCGATCGATCTGAACAAGGCACCACGACATTTGCTTTTGCGCATCCCCGGCGTCGGAACGAAATCCGTCGATCGCATTTTGAAGGTGCGTCGCTGGCACAAGCTCCGGCTCGAAGATCTGCCGCGCCTCCATTTGACCCTGAACAAGGTATTGCCCTTCGTCATCGTAGTTGATCACAATGCCGCTGCGCTGGCGCTCGATGGCGAGCGACTCCCGCGGACGCTCGCGCCGGCGCACCGACAGCTGGATTTGTTTCACGCGTCGGAGTCCGCCGTAACCGGGCAGCTCTAGAAGTGGAACGCATTTCCTTCGCGCCCACTTTTTCCGGCTGGCAGAAAGCGGCGCGCGCCGCCTTGCACAGCGACGTTTCGCCGGAGGCGATTGCGTGGGAGGAGCTGGGACGCGCCGAACCCGCTCTCGATCTCTTCGATGAATCCGAGGCGCCAGCCAATCCGGCGAACGCCCATCGCTTTCGCGTTCCAAAAAAATTCTTCGAGCTAGCGAGGCCGATCGCGCTCCATCGCGACGACTCGCGCTGGGCGTTGCTCTACCGTTTGCTTTGGCGAATCACGCATGGCGAACCGAACCTGCTCGAGATTGTGATCGATCCGGGGGTCGCGCGGGCGTTCGACTGGCACAAGTCCGTGCGCCAGGACATCCACAAAATGCGGGCGTTTGTCCGCTTCCGCGAAATCGCCCGCTTCGGCAACAAATGGTTCGTCGCCTGGTTCGAGCCGCAACACCATATCGTGGAGCACAACGCCGCCTTCTTCGTCGATCGCTTCGCGTCGATGTGCTGGTCGATCCTTACCCCGGATCGTTGCGCGCATTGGGATGGGGCTGAGCTGAGTTTCACTGAAGGCGTCGACAAATCAAAGGCGCCGGCGGAGGACAAGGTCGAGGCGCTTTGGCTCACGTATTACGGAAACATTTTCAATCCGGCGCGCGTCAAGGTGCACGCAATGCAGGCCGAGATGCCGAAGAAGTATTGGCGAAACCTGCCGGAGACCGCGCTCATTCCGTCGCTCTTGCAGGAGGCGCCCGGTCGAGTGGACGAGATGATGAAAAAAAGTGCGGCGAAAGTTGTGCAGGAGGACGAGGGAGATTGGCGTCCGGCTCCGGTCCCGGATTCGTCCAGCCTGACGATAATAGCAAAAGCGGCAAGAGCGTGTACCGCCTGTCCACTTTACAAGCACGCAACGCAGACTGTGTTCGGCGAGGGACCGAAAGGAGCGAAGCTAATGCTGCTCGGCGAACAGCCGGGCGACCAGGAAGATCTCGCGGGAAAACCGTTCGTCGGGCCGGCCGGGAAAATTTTGGATCGCGCACTTGAAGAAGCGGGGATCGATCGCGGCGAGGTTTACGTCACCAACACGGTGAAGCATTTCAAATGGGAACCGCGGGGCAAACGGCGGATTCACAAGAAGCCGAACTCGCGCGAGATCGCGGCTTGCCGGCCGTGGCTTGAAGCTGAGCTGCGGGTCGTCAGGCCGGGATTGCTTGTTTGTCTTGGCGCGACGGCGGCTCAGGCGATCTTTGGTCCCACGTTCCGAGTCACGCGCGATCGCGGGAAGGTCCTGAAATCAGAGGTCGCGCCGAAAGTTCTCGCGACAGTTCATCCCTCGTCGCTGCTCCGGCAACCCGATGAGGAATCGCGGGAGCGCGAGTACAAACTTTTCGTCGCGGATCTCCGCGCTGCCGTAAAAACGATTAGATAGGTAGCGGCGGGTGTCTCACCCGCAGTGGTTTTTCGCGGGTGAGGACACCCGCCACTACACTTCCGTCCGCAGACGCAGTGCTACTGGTTTGGCGAGGCGCTGGGAGATGCTTCGGCCGCAGCTTCCGCCTTTTTCTTGCGCGTCTCGTCGGCTGCTTTCTCCGCGGCCGTCTTTGGTCCGAGCTTCACCGTCTTCGCTTCCAGCATTTCGTCGGATATTTTCAAATACGAGCCGCGCACTTCCTCATTCGTAACCACGTCTTTCATGGTGGCGGCCGCGCCGGCCTTGGTGACGACCGTCTTGTCCGTGATTTTGAAGACACGCGATTTTTCCTTGCCCGCGATCGTGAACGTCTTCGCTTTCTGATCCACCGCCGTAATCATTCCATGGAAGGGAATAGTGCGGGCCTTGGTTGCGTCGGCGGTCGTGTTCGCCGCCGGGGAGGAGGCCGGTTTCGTCGGAGCGGCGGTGGTCTTTGAAGATGCTGACGGGCTCGCGCTTGGGGCGGGAGACGGGGATTTCTTCGTGGCCCCGGAAACGGGGAAGGGGACGCAACACGCGAGGGCCGCGATGCCGACAGTGATCAGGTTAAGTTTGTTTTTCATGCGTGGGGTTACTTCAGGGACTCGGTTCTAGCGAGTTAAGCCGGACGCAGCAATACTGATGAATGGAGCCGGCCCGCCCCCGTTCCGCGTAAAGTGAACAACGCTGGTCTCACGGCACCAGGGGCACGCCGTTCTCTAATTCTATTCCTCCGGCTTGCCCTGCAGGAGCGGCTCGCAGGGCAACGTCTCGGGCCCCTTCTCGGTGCAAACCGCATAACTTGCTCCCGGATACATCGACACGCCGGCGTAATCGCCCTTCGCGTTCAACGCGTAAAAGTTGATTCCGAAATTCGGATTCCCTTTGCTGTTGAGTAATCGCTTCTCGACCGTGTTTGCCTTAATCCGTTTGCACGCGTCGAGCCCGGCGTCTTTCGGGTGCATTCCATGCCGCATGTTCTCGACGATCAGGTACGAGCAAAGGTTGTACAGGTTCGCTTCGCCGCGTCCGGTCGAACCGGCGGCGCCGATCTCACCGTCGACGTAAAGGCCCGCGCCCAAAATCGGCGAATCGCCCACGCGCCCGGGAATTTTCCACGCAAGCCCGCTCGTCGTTGTCACTCCGCAAATCTCTCCCTTCGCGTTGATCCCGTCGCAATTGATCGTGCCATAAATGTGCCGGGCATCGATCAATCCTTCGGCCGCCATCTCTCGCACCACTTTCCGGCTGGCCTCCGCCCGCTTTTGCGGATCGAGATAATGCGACGGATCGATGCGCCGTTTCCATTCCAGCCAAATCTGCCGGGAGTGCTCAGTATTCAGGTCGTCCTCGATCTTGAACCCGAGCCCGCGGGCGAATTCCTGCGCGCCTTTGCCCACGATCAAATGATGGTCGGTTTGCTCCATCACCGCCTTCGCCACCAGGGACGGCGTGCGTACGCCCTCGATGCACGCCACGCCGCCAGCCCGCCGTTTCGGCCCATGCATGCAACATGAATCGAGCTGCACGACGCCGTCCGCGTTCGGCAAACCGCCATAACCCACGCTGTCATCGAGCGGATCGAGCTCGACGATGTTCACGCCGGCGATCAGCGCATCGAGAACGTCGGCGCCCTGCGTCATCATCGTGAACGCCTTTTGCACGCAGGTCATTTCGCCGCCGTTTTTGAATTTGTTGCCATTGGCCGAGGCGATCACGGCCGGCTTGACTGGTTTGGAATTTATCACGGTAGGAGCCTGGCCCAAAAGCGCGCGCGGCGCGACCGCCAGCGTTAATCCGCCCGCTACACTCGATTGCACAAAACGCCGTCTATTCATGCTCCATCCAATCACGGGATGCGGCCGAATGGCAATCTGCAGTTTTCTCACTCAAGATTAGCTGCCTCCGGCTTACGCTCCTCTATGTTTCGCTGACGAGCATCACTGCCATCCGAACGCGCTCTATATCGTTTGGGGCGGCAGCAACGATTTCCTGAGCGACGACAGGCGTCGAATGTCACTGCCACCGCCGCCCGCGACACCGCGCTGGTCAGCCGGATCGCACAGGCCGGCGCCCAATACATCCTTGTTCCCAATATCACCGCTCGGCGTCATTCCGAGATACGCCAGAGCCCAAGCGCATCACCGCTCTTCCTCCGACCTCCGACTTGCGCTTACGTCGCTCGCCACCACGTGGTGACGCCGCACGCGAGAAGCGAAGTCGTTAACGCGTTCACCACCTGGCCGACCACCACCCAGGGATGGAGGTTGATGAACACCGCGGCGTTAATCAGGACCGGCGCAGTGAACGCCATCCACGCCACCGCGGCAAAGCGCAATGCTCCCGGCAGCCCGCCCGCGAACACGCCGCCCATTCGCGCCACCAGCAAAAACACCGTCGCGATCGCGATGCATGTCAGCAGAGAGAGCAGAGACGATAACGTGTAGGTCTTGTTATTCTCCGCTCGCCAGGTGTTCGGCGTCAACCCTTGGTAGGGATGAAACACGACCCCCATCCAAAGCCAGCCGAAGAAAATTGAAAGAATCCCAGCGACAGCGCCGGGGGCCAGAGCCAGTTGTAATGTCTTCATTTGTGCTTTCGAGCCTATGGGTCGCGCCCTGAGTTTGTCACGCTCGGAGAAGATTCCTCCGATTTATCAAATAATTTCCACGTAAAATACGTCGAAGCACGAATCAATGGTGTCCCAAGGGGGAAAAGGGAGGGATATGCTTTCACTACGTACTGTTACCAGTTTGTTTGTCGCGCTTGCCTGCTCGGCTCTCGCCGCGGGCCCGGCCTGCGGCCAAAGCGCGCCAGCTTTTAGCCAGATCGTCGTCTTCGGCGACAGCCTCTCGGATACGGGCAACGTCCGTGATCGGACGGATTCGAAGAGCGGCGGTACCGTGAAATATCCCGGCGGCTCGTTCAATTACAGCGACGGCCGCTGGACGAACAGCAGTGATACCGATCTCGGTTCGCCCACTTACACCGGTGTGTGGCACGAGCAACTGGCCCGCAGATTTCTGAGCATGACGCCCGCGACCTTCAGCCTCGGGGGCGGATCGAACTACGCCTTTGGCGGCGCCACCACGAACAATGGCACGCATACCGAGACCATCGTCAGCACTTCTGTCTTCGGCGACGTCACCGTCACGATCGACGACATGGGCCGGCAGATGGACGATTACCTGAACGCGCACGCCGTTGATCCAAACGCTCTCTACGTCGTCTGGGGTGGCGGCAACGATCTCTTTAACGACGATAGCGTCGCGAACGTCTTTGCGACCGCCCAGCGCGCGACCGCGTTAATGACCCGGCTCGCAAATGCCGGTGCAAAATACATTATGGTGCCCAATGTTCCGCCGCTCGGCATCATTCCGGAATACGCGGGCACTCCGTCGAAACAGCAATCGCTGAGTCGCGCTGCCGCCGATTATCGCAAGGTCCTGAGCGCCGATCTCAGCGCTGCCATGGCCGATCTCGCCACGCGGGGAATCACGCCCACGCTTTATCCCCTGGATGTCTGGACGAATACCATCCGCGTCATGACTTATCCGTCGCGTTACGGTTTCCTCAATGTCAGCGCGTCGGCGCAGGGCAACTCCAGAGCGAATCCCGACCAGTATTTATTCTGGGACAAAAAACATCCCACCACGGCCGGCCATTATTGGACCGCGAAGGGCGCCAACGATGCACTTACCCTGCCGTTCACGCCGCCGGGGAAAGCGGTCAATCTTGCCACCCGCGTCTTTGTCGATACGGGCGAGCGTGTTGCGGTGGCGGGCTTCATCGTCACAGGCGATGTCTCGAAGAAACTTCTTCTCCGCGGCGTCGGGCCATCGCTCGTTGCTAACGGCGTCCCGACCCCGCTCGCGAATCCTACGCTCACGCTGTTCGATAGTGCCGGAAATGTCGTCATGACAAACGACGACTGGAAGAACTCAGCAGACGCCGCTGAAATCATGAACACGGGACTCGCGCCGAAGAACGACCGCGAATCCGCGATCATGTCCAGCCTGGCGCCTGGAAATTACACCGTCGCCCTGGCCGGCAAGGATGGCGGCAACGGCAACGGTCTGATTGAAGTGTACGACCTGGCATCGGCGAGCAATTCGACGCTGGCGAATGTCAGCACTCGCGGCTACGTCGGCACTGGTGACAACGCCATGATCGGCGGCTTCATCATCAATAGCGGCGAATATCCGATCGTGGTCCTGCGCGCTCTGGGTCCCAGCCTCGCGGCCGCCGGCATTACCGAACCGCTACTCGATCCCACCATCGAATTGCATAACCAGGACGGAACGGTCCTGGCCTACAACGACGACTGGAAACAGGGCCAGCCGCAATCGGTCGTCGCCACCCAGCTCGCTCCCGGCGACAATCGCGATGCGGTCATCGTCGCTTTCACCCCGCCCGGGAATTACACCGCGGTCGTGCGCGGCAAGAACGACACCACCGGCGTCGCTCTCATCGAGGCCTACCGGCTCCCGTAGATTTGAACCTTCGACCCCGAAATATCCGGCCTTTTTACGTTCCAATCCGAATCAGCTTTATGAAGAAAATACTACTGCTCGTGGCGATCGGCGTGACGAGCCTCACTTTCGGGAGCGCCGTCAAGGCGCAGGGAATTCGAATCGAACTCGGTGACCGGCCGTACTACAGCCATGGCCCTCATTACTGGTCGGGCCAATACGAAATGATCTGGGTGCCTGGCCATTGGTCGAACCACCGGGGGGTTTGGGTCCACGGCCATTACATCCGCGGAGAACACCGCCGGCATGACTTCGAGCGCTCCGATGAGCGCCGTAACGATGATCGCCGCGACGATCGTAATGACTATCGCGACGACTACCGCCGGTAATTAAGATAAATTGAATCGATTCGGGCCCGGCGTCATCA
>JALYIN010000118.1 GCA_030775765.1 Verrucomicrobiota bacterium | reverse complement strand
GACCTGGAGCATGTCCTCCCAGACTTTGCGTTTCTCCGACGGGGCCTGGTTCCGGAGAAGGTAGGACGGGTGATACGTGATCATGAGCGGCGTCTCCTGATGCGAATGCCAGCGGCCGCGCATTTCTCGCATGGTGCCGCGCGTGCCGAGCAGTCCCTCAACCGCCGTCGCCCCGAGCGCGACCAGCACCTTCGGCTGGATGATGTCGATTTGCTCCGCCAAGTAGGGCAGACAGGTCTGCATTTCGTCCGGCGTCGGCGGGCGATTGCCGGAGCTGCCGGGCGGCATGTCGGGCCGGCATTTCAGGACGTTGGCGATGTAAACTTCAGTGCGAGTGAAGCCCATCGTCTCGATGATTCTGGTGAGCAACTGGCCGGCGCGGCCCACGAATGGTTCGCCGCGGGCATCTTCATCGGCGCCCGGCGCTTCGCCGATGAACATAAGTTCCGCATCCGGATTGCCCACGCCGAAAACGGTCTGGGTTCGCGACGCGGCGAGGTGCGGGCATTTCACACAGACTGAAACGCGGGCCTGAATGGGAGCGAGGAGCGAGGCTTTGTCGACGAGTGGCGTTCGCTTTGCGGGTTCGAACAGAACCGGACGACGAAGTTGCGTAAGCGAAAGGCGCGAGGCGCGAGGAAGTTTGTTTCCGTCCGCGCGCATTTGTTGGAGTGCCGTAAGCACCAGATCGAGCGCGGGAGAAAATTCAGCGGCCATGCTCCGACCATCTGAGATTTTGCGCTGAACGGCAAGGCCAGAGGACGGGCTTCTCGGTCGTGCTACGGTTTCGTGTGAGCCTCGCGTTATCGGATTACGATTACCCTTTGCCGGAAGAGTTAATTGCAACCCGGCCGCTGCCGAATCGCCAGGATTCGCGCATGATGGTGCTGCACAGGCACGAGCAAAGAATCGAGCATCGGATGTTTGCAGAGCTTCCGCAGTTCTTGCAGCCGGGCGATTTGCTCGTCCTCAACAACACACGCGTCGTAACCGCGCGCCGGTTTTCCGACGACGGCAAGATCGAGTTCTTGTTCCTCGAAAAACTGGGGCCCGCGCGCTGGAAATGCCTGGTCCGTCCCGGACGCAAGATGCGCGTTGGCGCGCAGGCGACGCTCAATGGCGTCGCCGCGCGCGTCGAAGAAATTTGTCCGGATGGCGAACGGATTGTGGCGCTGGAGCGCCACCTCGATCCGTGGGAAGGCGGGATGGTTCCTCTTCCGCCCTATCTTCGCCGCCAGGGCGACGGGGAAGATATCGAGCGCTACCAGACTGTTTATGCCGAAACGCCGGGAGCCGTCGCGGCGCCGACGGCCGGACTGCATTTCACGGCGGAGATTCTCGGAGCGTTGCCGCACACGTTTATCACCCTGCACGTCGGCGCTGGAACTTTTCAGCCCGTGAAAGTGGAAAACATCTCCGAGCACCGGATGCATCGCGAAACGTTTTTTGTTTCCGCCGCAGCTGCTGCCGCGATCAACGCGGCGAAGCGGACGGTCGCCGTCGGCACAACGACAGTTCGGGCGCTTGAATCCGCGGCGCGGGACAATGCCGGCCGTCTCATCGCGCAGGATGGCGCGACCGAAATTTTCATTCATCCCCCGGCGGAAATCCGGCATGCCGATGTTTTGCTGACGAATTTCCATTTGCCGCGGTCGACGCTGCTCATGCTGGTGAGCGCATTGGTCGGGAGAGAGTTCGTGCTCCGGGCGTACGCCGAAGCGATTCACGAGAGATATCGATTTTACAGCTACGGCGATTGCATGCTGATTTTGTGATGGAGCCGGCACGCTCTCGTGCCGGATTTTCTCCCGCTCCTGATCATGATCTTGTTCCTACTCCTTGCTTTGAGCGAATGAGAGCGTCCCAGGGGATCATGAGCATGATCAGGATCAAGAGCAGGAATGAACACCCAACGGCCTGAGGGCAGGCCGTCTCCATTTGTGCTACCGTCGCGCCATGGATTCGGCGAACCAACCGAAAGGCGAACTGGTCATCCGAACCATCGCGATGCCCGCGGATACGAATCCGAGCGGCGATATCTTCGGCGGCTGGATCATTTCGCAAATGGACCTTGGAAGCGGAATCCTCGCGGCGAAGACTGCGAAGTCCCGGGTGGTGACAGTCGCGATCGAAGGTATGTCGTTTCTGCATCCGGTAAAGGTGGGCGACCGCGTGGCTTGCTATGCCTGGGTGGAAAAGATCGGCCGCACCTCGATGGTGATCCCGGTGGAAGTCTGGGTGCAGCGCTACATGTCGGGCGAAGAACTGCTAGTGACGAAGGGCGTGTTCACCTACGTCGCCTTGGATGGCGACGGGAAGCCCCTCCCGGTCGAACGCGAAGCCTGAGTCGTTACTGGTTTTCGGGCTGCGTCGGAACGTTCTGTTCCAGTGGCGGCGGTTTATCCGCAGATGGCAGCCTGGTCTGTTTCTGGATCACGCGCTTACGCTGTTTCTCCCGCGCGACTCTCACCTGTTTGAGCTGCTTGTAGTAAGCGCGGTCCATTCGCCCGCTTTTCGTAAACATCGAGCACCCGGGTATGCTCAATCCGAGGAGAAGGACCACGCAAAGCGATTTCATGACCGCATTCTTACGCGACTTTCGCGCTCACTGCATCCTGCGACCAGACAAAGTGGTGCGACCGAAGCAATTCATCGAGAACCTGGTAGATCTTCATTTCGCAAACGGCGCAATGCCGGAAGATCGCTGAGACCGTCACGGGCCCACTCTCGGCAAACTGCCAGATTTGTTTCGCGACTTGCTCCGATTCAGGCGGCGCATCGGCCGGCCACAACAGAGCTGTTTTGTGCCGTTGCAAGGTCGCGGTGGAATCGGCGAAGCGTTGCTTCAACTCCGCGAATTCGTCCCGGCCCTGCAAGGCGTTGATCAACATCTCGCTCGCATTTTTCGTGATCCTTTCCGACTGAATCCAGTCCTTTGCGGGCAGTGCCGTCGTGGAAAAAGCAAAGGTGCCCTCGATTCGTTCGCTCACGAAAAGTTGCCAGAACGCTTCTTCGCCGGTGAGGTGCTCAAACTGGCCGCAGCGGGGCTGGCCTTGTTCGAAGAAGAACGCCGAGATCAATTCGGACTTCGCGTTCGAAATCCGGAGCTGACCGGTCTGAGACGAATTCGCGATGGTTTGGTAGACCGTGATCAAGTCGAAATTCGCCAGGTTCCCGCTCAGTTCGATGCAATGGCTCTGGGTAATGGCGAGATCGCGCGCCTGGGTGACACGAACGGCGAGCTGCGTGCTGAGAAAGTGGAAAAACGACGGCACGCGGCGGATCAACTCCGGGAAATCCTTACGTTGAAAACATTGCAGGCTCACGGGCTCGCAGCTGCGCGCCACATGTTTGCGCGAAAGGCCGGATAATGTCTCCACTTCGCCGAGGATGTCGCCGCGGGAGAGGTAGGCCGCCGGGGCGGACTTCTGGGCCGATGGCTGAATGACCTCAACCACCCCGCGATTGATGATGAAAAAGGCGTCCCCGGGATCGCCGGTGGAGTAGATGGTCTCGCCTTCTCCAAGGTGACGGACATGGGAGAGCTCGCCGATTGCCTTCAGCTCGAGGACCTTCAAGCCCGTACAATAGGAAAAGAAATCCCGGTCGAGCATGCCTGCCATGACAGCAGGAGTCGTGCTCTTTCGCTGATGAGGGGCTGCCCTCAATCCGCCGCTGGAACCGACCCTCACCGGCCTGGGACGGGTCCACTCCAGAGGCAGTTGCATCCGCGGCGTCCGCCATCCAGTCTTCGCCAATGCGCGAGGTGGCTTATCTTTTCGAGCGGTTCCCGTCGTTCGGCCAAACCTTCTGCTACCGTGAAGTGGCGGAGCTGGAGCGGCAGGGGATAAAGGTCCACGTTTTCTCCATTCGCCGCCCGGTCGACGAATCGGAGCAGGACTGGGACAAACAACTCGTCGAACGCGTCCATTACCTGCCTGAGGAAAAACTCCTCGTCCCCGAGGTCGACCGCATTTTACGCAGCGAATCGGGTTTAGCCGGAACGCGGGCGACCGTGGAAAAGTGGGGCCGGCAATCGGACTTCCTGCGGCTTTACCAGGCGATCTACGTCGGAACGCGATTGCAACAGGAGGGACTGCGCCATATCCACGCCCACTTTGCCGGGATGGCAGCGCGCACTGCCTACTGGATCAAGCAATTCTTTGCGATCTCCTACAGCTTTACTGCGCACGCCAACGATATTTTCGCGCCACGCGATTTCACCGTGTCGCTCAGCAAGTTGTTGGGTGGCGCGGATGCCATCGTGACCGTGAGTGATTACGCGGCCCGGCACTTGAGAGATCGTTTTCCGGAAGCTGCTTCGAAAGTGCATCGGGTTTATAACGGGGTAGACCTTTCCCGATTTCATCCGACAGATTTCGGCACGGGGATCCCGGCTATCATTTCCATTGGCCGCCTGATTGAAAAAAAAGGGTTCGCCGACCTGATCAGCGCCTGTGCCCTGCTGACTAGGGGCCGCCGCGGCTTTGCCTGCGAAATCATCGGAGAGGGCCCGCTCGAGGAAACTTTGCGGGCCGAGATCGCCGCCGCTGGGCTCGAAGGACAGGTGCGACTGGCTGGGACTCAGACTCAGGCGCAAGTCGCCCTGCGCCTGGCGCACGCGACTATTTTTGTCCTCCCGTGTACCCGCGAGGCGGACGGCGGGATGGATAATTTACCGACGGTGATCATGGAGGCGATGGCGGCGGGACTGCCGGTGATCTCGACGCCGCTCGCCGGCGTGCCTGAAATGGTAGAGCCGGACGTCAACGGAGAGTTGGTGGCGGAGCGCGATCCGGCGGCGATTTGCGCCGCGATGGAGCGGCTCATTTCCGATCCGGCGCGCGCGCGAAGGTTCGGAGACCGCGGTCGTCAGATCGCGCGACAGAAATTCTCAATCGAGACCAGCGCGCGGCAATTGCGAGAGATCTTCCTCAGCGTTCAAGGAGCGGCGATGTAAAATCGCCGTCCTATTGGTCGGCCGTTTACAAACCGCCGCTTCTTTATTTTGCTCTTGCCTGAATAAGTCCTCCGGTGCGATATGAACTCATGAAGAGAATCCGCCTGCTGTTTTGTTTCACGCTTTCACTCGCCGCTGTCACGACGGCACTCGGCCAAAAGTCGGACTGGGTTGCGAGCTACAACACTCTGCTCGGAAAATACGTCACCTCGGGCGGCGTGAAATACGCCGAGTGGAAAGCGAATGCGGCCGACATGCAGGCGATCCAGGGCGTGGTCGATGGGATTTCGAAAGAGAACATTTCGGCAATGGGCAAACAGCAGCAGCTCGCGTTTTACGTCAACGCTTACAACGCCTGGATCCTCCACGAAGCGCTCGGCAAATATCCGACAAAGAGTGTCAAGGACGCGCTCTTCACCTTCTTTACCGGCAAGCGAATCACGGTAGCCGGACAGCAGACGAGCTTTAACGCGCTCGAAAAAGAAACGATCCGTTCGAAGTTTAACGATCCGCGCGTCCATTTCGCGCTCAACTGCGCGAGCCGCAGTTGCCCGCCGCTGAATCGGACCGCGTTTAGTGGCGACAAACTCGACGGGCAATTCGAGGCCCTGGCGAAGGGCTATGTGAATTCAGACAGGGGCGTGAAATTCAACGCCGCCACGAAGTCGGCCGAGTTGTCCAAAATTTTCGACTGGTACAAAGACGACTTCAAAGCGGACAGCGGCGCAATCGCGTTCATTAACAAACGGCGATCGACTCCGCTCCCGGCCGACGCGAAGATCAGTTATCAGGACTATGATTGGGGCCTGAACGAGGCAAAGTAGGGGAATGGTTTCTCTCGCAAATCCGCCGGAACCGAAACCGGCGCCCTCGCGGTGGCCCGCGCGCTGGAAAGCATTTCGACGTCCGATTGCGGAAGAGAAAGCGCGAGTGCTGAAGGAGCGTTGGGAATCGTTGCCCCTGGAGCTGCGCACGAACAACCAGATTTCCGGACGGCACCTGACCCATTGCGGCTTCACGCTCGGCGCGAGCTACTGCTCCTTTCATTGCACCCATTGCTATTTGCCCAAGAACGCCAACGAGATTCCGATCCCGTCGCTGGCGCAGGTGAAGGAACAGATCGATGCGAACCGGCGGCTCCAGGGGCCCGGCGGCGGCCTCCAGATCACCGGCGGCGATGTCGCGGATGCGTACTGGAAATCCGGGCGAGGCGACGAGCTAATCGAGATCGTCCGCTACGCCATTTCGGTCGGCTCCATCCCGATGCTTATGACGCACGGGCAAACGTTGATCGAGCAACCGCAATTTTTGGAACGGCTCATGGTTGAGGGCGGGCTGCGGCAGATCTCCGTCCATGTCGACATGACCCAGGCAGGGCGGCACGGTTATCCGATCGGTCGAATCAAATGCGAAGCGGACCTGCATCCGGTCCGGCAGGCATTCACCGATCTGGCGTTGCGCTTGCGGGAAAAGACCGGCCTGCTCCTCGAGTACGCGCTGAGCTTTACCGTCACGCGCCGCAACATCGACGATGTGCCGGAAGTGATTCGCTGGTATCTGGCCGATCCCCAGCGCAGCTACATCTGGCGCATGCTCAGCTTTCAGCCGGAGGCCGACACCGGCCGGACCATTTTCTCCCAGCGGCCCATCACTTCTGCGGACGTGTGGGAAAAAATCTGCGCCGGCGTCGGGTTGCCGCTGCGGCGCGACGTTTCGATCTTCGGCCACCCGGATTGCAACAGCTGGGCGTCGCTCTTGATCGCGCGCCCATCCGGGAAAATTTTTCCACTCCTGCCCGATGACAAGAAATTCGATTCGCTCCTTGGCGAAGTGCTCCGCAAGATCGGCGGCCTGTCGCTGGTGAACGACGATGCCGGCACGCCGCCCTTCCGGCTCGCGGGCGTTTTGTGCCAGCATCCGCTGCTGGCGGCGAAACTCATTTTCAAGCTCTTTCGCTACGTCACCTCACGAAAAGCACCGCCGGAACTTTTCCGTTCACTTCTGCGCGGCAAGGTCCACACCCTCGGCGTCGGCATGCACAATTTCATGGACGCGAAACAAGTAGCCAAAGCCGATACCGATCCGGTGATTCGCGCCCGGCTCGATTCCTGTGTCTTCAAGGGTGCCGTGAAGCGCAACGGCGAATGGGTGGCTGTGCCCATGTGTTCGATGAACCAGCAGACGTGGTCGGAAGTTTACGATGGCCGGCTGAACGATCCGGAACTGCTCAAGGAGCCGCAGGTGTTCAATCAGACCCCGGAACAACCGGTCGAAGCTAAATTGTAGGACCTCTCTGCGCGACGCCACGCCGCGTGATGGCGGCTGACACCGCGGCCCTACAGCAAATCCCGCACGCAATTCATCGCACGGAGATAAACGCGATGGGGTCCGCCGCGCATGAGTTCTTCACTCATCAGGCGCACCGTATCGTTTTGCCCGGCAGGCATCCGGCATCGCCGTTCGCCCACGGCCACATCGAGCAGGTCGACGTTTTCCGCATGCGTCACGCTGAACTCAAGCGTTCCGCAGCGGACCGCGCAGCGGCCAATCCGCTCCCCGGCTTTTTCCTGCAATGCAACTTTGATCATCTTGCCCGATGAATTGGCGAACCAGACGGAGTTCTGCTCCGCTTTGTCTCCGGCCGACCAGTGCAATTGGGCGGCCAGCCATCCGGTGAGAAGAAGAGCGGTGGATCGATATGCCGGCGCGAAATCGATCTGGATGTTGTCGATTTCCTCGAACCGATTGTGCGAGGCCGGATGATCGAAGAACTGAGCGATCGCGAGGCGAATTTGCACGAGGCGGGTCCAGTTTAGATCGCAAAGAACGATGCGTTGCTTTGCTTCGGCCTGCGCGGTTTCGACGCGCTGCATCTGGGTGCGGAAATCACTCCAGCCCTGGCTGTCGTAGATGACGCGATCAACCCAGGCCCACAGCTGCGGGTCCATCGGCTCGGAGAATTCTCCCTGCCACCAGAGATACAGCGGGAGATCGGAATCGAGTTGGGAAAAAACGATATTCGGCAACAGCCGGGCCGAAGGTCCGTCCAGCAAAAATGAAAGCTGTTCGGAGCAGGCCTGTTTGTTTCCGCCCTGACTCATATGGCAGTGCACATTGATCCACGCCTCCACCCGGTTCTCTTTCGCTCCCGGGTTCGCACCGATCACGATCGCGCGACAGGCGTGGTCCTCCGTGATTTCGGAAATGATCCCGGTGTTTTCAGGAAGCGACCCAGGCGCTTCGCTGTAAACCGCGAGATTCATCAACGAGGCCCGCGTCTTTGCGCCGCCACCTTCCTCCCAAAGTTTCTTCAGCTCCCGGTCGATCTTCCCGATCTCGACCGGCAGGCCTAACGAGATGTTCTCAGCTGCGGCGGCCATCGGCGGAACGCTGTTCGAGTTGCGTGACCGTGCCGCGGACACGCCATTGCCACCCCCGCAGGAAATCGACGATCTGTTTGTTGGCCGCGGCGGTCTGCTCGATCGGATAAGAGAATCGGTAGGCTACGAGCCAGGGACCGTCGCGGAAGAGGTAAAACTGCGAGCCGCAGCGACGCGCGTTGCTTCGGAAGATTGCGCGCGTCAATTCGTATTGGGCGCGCACGCCGGTGATGTTGCGCCCCGTTTGGTTCAGTTGAAAACGCGACTGCGACACCTGTTTCACTGCCTTGTACAGCTTATTGATCGCATTTTGCTGGACGCGCGTTTCCGCGTTGAAGTCCTTGCCGTACGTTCCTAGCGGATACACGTAAACATCGCCACGGATGAGTGGCTCGACATCGTATTCCGCGCCGACGTCGCGCCCGGCTGAGCCATAGAATTTGGTGCCTTCGAAACGGAAGGCGCCAACGCGCGAGGGGAAGATGACGCCGGAGGAAACATGAAGAAGACCGCCGCTGATTTTCTTGAATGGCGATGCGGCGAACGCCGTGCCGGTTGCGGCGAAGATCGATAGGATCAGTGCGAAGACGGATGCGAGGGGCTTGAGGGTTTTCATTTTGGGGATCACTAAAGTCTGCGCCAGGCGCGGCCATCGCGCGCGAGAAGTTCGTCAGCTTCCTCCGGGCCCCAAGAGCCGGCGGGGTATTCGAACAAGCCGGGCTGATTTTCCTTCGCAACCCAGGCCTGCTCGATTGGGTCGATGAACGCCCACGCTTCTTCCACCTCATCGCGGCGGGCGAAGAGGGTGGCGTCGCCGCTCATCGCGTCGAGCAGCAATCGCTCGTAGGCTTCCGGGCTCGCTTTGCCGAAGGAGGTTCCGTAGTGGAAATCCATCTTCACCGGCTCGATCCGGAAACTAGTTCCCGGCACCTTCGCCTGCATCCGGAGCGAGATTCCCTCGTCCGGTTGAATCCGGATCACGAGCACATTTTGGTCGAGTGAGACCGACTCGCGATTAAACAACACCGCCGGCGCTTTCTTGAAGTGAACGGAAATCTCGGTGCCGGATTTCGGGAGCCGTTTGCCGACGCGAATGTAAATCGGCACGTCGGCCAGGCGCCAATCGTCCACTCGCACCTTCAAGGCCACGAACGTTTCCGTCTTCGACTCCGGCTTTACGTTTTTCTCGCTGCGGTAGCCAGGCACTTCCTTCCCGTTGATGGCACCTGCGGAATACTGGCCGCGAATGACATTGCGCCCGATCTCCTCCGGCGTCAGGCGGCGAAGCGAACGGACGATCTTCACTTTCTCATCCCGAATGCTGTCCGCGCCGAGATCGGTTGGCGGTTCCATCGCGACCAGGCAGAGAAGCTGGAGCAAATGGTTCTGCACCATGTCGCGTAACGCGCCCGCGCCTTCGTAATAACCCGCCCGATTTTCCACGCCCAGCGTTTCCGCCGCCGTGATCTGGATGTGATCGACGTAACGGCCATTCCAGATCGGTTCGAAGATCGCGTTCGCGAACCGCAGGACGAGGATGTTTTGGGCCGTTTCTTTGCCAAGGAAATGATCGATCCGGTAAGTTTGATTCTCCGCAAACGCTGTGCGCACCACCCTGTTCAACTCGCGCGCCGACTCGAGATCGGTCCCGAACGGCTTCTCCACGATGACGCGCGCCCAGCCGCCATCGCCCGGCTTGTTTAACCCAGCCTCCTTCAGGTTTTTCAGGATCGGCTCAAACTGGTCCGGCGCGACCGCGAGATAGAAAAGCCGGTTCCCGCCCGTGCCCCGTTCCTTGTCAATTTTCTCCAGGCGCTCCGCGAGGCTCTTGTAACCGGCGGCATCATGGAACTCACTTTGGTGATAGAACAGCGCCTCGGCGAAGCCGCCCCAGATTTCATCGCGCACTGGTTGCCGGGAAAATTTCTTCGTCGATTCCTCCTGCTCCTTGCGAAACTCGTCGTCCGTCTTGGGTCGTCGCGCGAACCCAATCACCGACACGGCCGGAGGCAATTCGCCATCGGCAGCGATGTTGTAAAGCGCCGGAATCAATTTTCGCATCGTCAAATCGCCGGTCGCTCCGAAGATCACGATGCTGCACGCCTGCGGCACCGCGCGATTCGCCAGGCCTTCGCGAAGAGGATTCGTTTGCTGTGTGTCCGATTGGCTGCTCATCGCCGGAACGCAGATTTACGCAGATTCGCGCCGATTAAGTAAGAGGAAAATTTCCGCGTCTGTGGCAGTAGGCGTGTCGCCGGAATATCTGCGGAATGCAGCCGACTACGGGCCGGAGAATTACGATGGCAGCGGAAAGCGGCGCGTCAGCTCTTTCACTTTGCCACGGATTTCTTCGAGGCCGACGGCGTCGTCGCGGCGGTTTAGGGCGTCGTTCATCAGGTCGGCGATGTCGAGCATTTCTTCTTCTTTCATGCCGCGCGTGGTCACCGCGGGCGTGCCGATGCGGATGCCGCTCGTCACGAA
>JALYIN010000117.1 GCA_030775765.1 Verrucomicrobiota bacterium | reverse complement strand
GTCTTGGATCGCGCGCCGGGAATGCAGAACCCGCGGATGCCGACGGGCGACATCGAGTTGGTTCCGGAAAAATTGGTGATCCTGAATCGCGCCGGCGTTCTCCCTTTCCCGGTCGATGGGGAACCGGCCAATGAAGACCTGCGGCTGAGCTATCGCTACCTCGATCTCCGCCGGCCGCAGATGACGCGGAATCTTCGCATCCGCCACAAGGTTACGAAAGCGACGCGCGATTACCTCGATGAAAAAGGGTTTATCGAAATTGAGACACCAATCCTCTCCAAGAGCACCCCGGAAGGCGCGCGGGATTTCCTGGTCCCGAGCCGGTTGGTCAAGGGCAAGTTCTACGCGCTCCCGCAGGCGCCGCAGCAATACAAGCAGCTTCTCATGGTGGGCGGGATCGAAAAATATTTCCAGATCGCGAAATGTTTCCGCGACGAAGACCTGCGCTCCGATCGCCAGCCGGAGTTTAGCCAGATCGATATCGAAGCGTCATTCGTTGTTCCCGACGACATCTTCGCGCTGGTCGAAGGTTTGCTGACCGCAGTCTTTCGCGCCGCCCGCGGAGTTGAAATACAGACGCCGTTCCCGCGGATGACTTACGCGCAGGCCATGGATCAATTCGGCAGCGACAAGCCGGACTGCCGGTTCGCGATGCAGCTGACCGATCTCGCCGAAATTTTTCACGGCAGCTCCCTCAAGATGTTTCGCGGAGCGCTCGATGCCGGCGGCGCAGTGAAAGCCATCAATGCGAAAGGGTTTGCGTCGTTGACCACCGGGCAGAGCGACGACCTCACCGAGATGGCGAAGCATTATGGCGCGAAGGGGCTCGCCCTCATCAAAGTCGAAGACGGCGAATGGAAATCGCCGATCGTGAAATTCTTTACCGAAGCGGAAAAGGAAGCACTGCGCTCCAAGCTGCTCGTCGAAGAAGGCGACCTGCTCCTGTTCGTCGCCGATAAATGGGAAATCGTCTGTGAAGTTCTTGGCCGGATCCGGTTGAGGATCGCGGAAATGCAGAAACTCACCCTAAATTCCGACCAGCTCGATTTCCTCTGGGTCACTGACTTCCCGCTGATGGCTTTCGACGCCGCGGAAAACAAATGGAACGCCGTCCATCATCCGTTCACGCGTCCGAAAGCAGAGGACGTTGCAAAGCTGGAAGCCGGCGAGTTGGGCCAGGTGCGCGCCGAAGCGTACGACGTTGTTCTGAACGGCGTCGAACTCGGTGGTGGCAGCATCCGGATTCACGAGCCCGATTTGCAGGCGAAAGCTTTTGCCGCGCTTGGCGTGAGCCCAGCAGACCAGGAGTCACTCTTCGGCCACATCCTGCGCGCGTTTCGTCTCGGCGCCCCACCCCACGGCGGCATCGCCTTTGGTCTTGATCGCATCGTGATGATGATCTGCGGCGAGGAAAGCATCCGCGAAGTGATCGCCTTCCCGAAAAACAACCGCGGCCTCGACCTGATGTCGCAGTCTCCGAGCGATGTCGATCAGCGCCAATTGCGCGAGCTCGGAATCAAGCTGGCAACTGAAGAGCAGGAGTGACAAGTTTAAGGCGCCGCAAAAATCGGTTATGAAAGAAGAGTTTCATCCGGAACAGATTAAGGCGTTGAGGAAAATGACGCCGGCACAGCGGCTGAGAAACGGATTGGAATTCATGGAACAAATGCGGCAACTCAAAGCTGCTGCGTTGCGCGCCCGACACCCCACCTGGACGCCGGAACAGATCGCTCAGGCGTTGCGCGAATTCGTCCGGAATGGAGCTTCCTAAAACCGTAGCGTTAATCGCGGACCGGCTGAACTCCACCGGCGCGATCTGGATGGCCACAGGTTCGATCGCTGCGATGACGTATGGCGATTACCGTGTCACTAGCGACATCGATATCATTTTGGTTCTCGCTCCATCGAATGTTGCAAAAATGGGATCTGCCTTTCCGTTGGAGGAATTCTACTGCCCGCCCTTGGATGTAATCTCGACTGAAACCGCGCGGACAGAGCACGGTCATTTCAATTTAATTCATCATGATACGGGGTTTAAGGCCGACATTTACGTGGCTGGCGCAGATACACTGACGCAATGGGCTTTCGCGCATCGGCAAAGAATTCCCTTCGACGAATCCATTCTTTGGGTCGCTCCTCCCGAATACGTAATCATCGGCAAACTGGAATTCTTTCGCGAAGGCGGTAGCGAGAAACATCTCAAGGATATCCGAGGCATCCTAAAGGCGACCGACATCGATCGTTCGTTGCTGAACGAAGAGATTGCGGCGCGAGGACTGCAGGAATCCTGGCGAGCAGTGGAAAAGCCCAACTGAGCTTTGCGCCCTTGGCCGGCCCCCTTATGCCGCTGCCGGCCAGAGATGCGAGCGACTCTTGAAAAGAATTGCCACCAGGAACGTGACGACCGCCCCAAAGAAAATCCAATTCCATGACGGGCAGCCAGGGGGCTGGGGATAGAGCGTCGTTCCGACGACTTTGGCGACGCCATTGGGCAAACCGCTCAGGATCGCGACGCAAAAACGAAGTCGAGGACCATGTCGATGATGTTGCCGCTGGTTTTCCTTAGCGATCTCGGTCTTGCGGGGTAGCCGCGGCTCGAACGTGCGCTTTCGCGGCTTCGATCTGGCTCGCGGGCGTGCGGAAGAGAACGCTAATGGCGAGCGTGACGACGCAACCAACGAAGACAAACCAGGGCCACGCAATTTTCGGCCACCACTCCGGCATGAACCACCCGAAATTCCATTCGGCCGGCACTACCTTTCCCGTGAAGAGAGGCACCAAGTCAAAAGCGGGAATGGTAATTTTGCACAGGACGAGCACAGAACTGATCCCGACAATCATGGCCACGACATTGACACCGTCCGACCCGCGCGTGCGCGTGAGCATTCCCAGCAAAAACACGGCAAGCAACGCTCCATATGTGTAGCCGAGGATTCCGATTGCGATCGGAATGATGGTCAGCTTGGCGTCGTGCAGGACCGCGTTGGCGGCAATCGTCGCCACCACGATCATGAGAATGCCGAAGACCCCCGTCGAAATCCGGGCGGCCCGAATCGCCTGACGATCGTTCGCGCCGGGGCGAATATAAGGCAGGTAAAAATCCTTGGTAAAACTAGTCGCGAGCGCGTTCAACGCGGCGGAAGTCGACCCCATCATCGTGGCGAAAACGCCAGCAATGATCAGCCCGCGAAAGACCACCGGCATTTCGTGCACGATGTAGTGACCGAAGATTTCGTTGTCCGCGGCGGGCAACGTCGTGCCGGGAACGACTGAGTAGTAAACCGAAAGAAGAATGCCCACGGTCAGGAACGACAACGCGATCGGCAGGTCCATTACCCCGCTCAGAATAAGGGAGAGCTGGGACTTCCGATAATTTGGCGCGGTCAACATCCGTTGCACCATGTCCTGATCGGTTCCGTGCGTTGCCATGGTCAGCAGCGTCGAGCCGATGAACGCGGCGAAAAGGGTGTAGGGTTCTTCCATCATCGCCTTCATGGCGGCGGCAAACGGCAGCTCCCCGTTCCACCCGGTTTGGAAAAACTTTATCTTCTCCAGTCCGCCGAGATTCTGCTTCACCGTCTCAAATCCTCCGGGGATTTTGTGAAGCAGGAGGAAGATTGCGAAGATCACGGAACTGAACATCAGCGCGGCCTGAATCACGTCGGTCCAGACGACCGCCTTGATTCCGCCGACCGCCGTGTAAATCGTCGTGATAACGGTGACGAAAATAATGCCCCAGACGTAGGTGTTGAGATTCACCGGCAGCGATGGGAAGAGATACCGCCAGATGACCACCATGATCGCGCCGCCGAGATACAGCCGGACGCCGATCCCCAAAACCCGGGTGAACAGGAAAATACCGCTCGCCATGTTCTTGGTCTTGGTGCCGAACCGCACGGTCAGAAACTCGTAAACGCTTTGTACCCGGTAGTCGTAGTACGGCTTGATGAAGGTGAAGGCGATCACGATGCGGGCGAGGATCGTGCCGATGACGAGCTGGCCATAGAAGTAGCCTCTCGTCTTG
>JALYIN010000116.1 GCA_030775765.1 Verrucomicrobiota bacterium | reverse complement strand
ACTTCGTTGGGCTGCGCGCCGACCAGCCTTGCCATCGGTTCGCGCAACGTCTGGTGATAGGAATACCAGGGCGTCGCCGCGTCCAGGTGCGCGTCTACCCCGAGCTGCGACCAATCGTCCAGCTCCTGTTCGACGATCTTGCGCGCGGACTTCGGCATCAGGCCAAGAGAATTGCCAGCGAAGTAAATCAGCGGCTGGCCATCCTTGCCGAGCGGCAGATGGAATTTCTCGCGAAACGGTCGCAGCGGATCCTCGGCATCAAGGCGAAGCGCAAAATTTTCGTCGGCAGAAAAGTCCATCATTCTTCAGACAGGATTAGCCGGATTCCTAATCCAGTAAATCTTGTTAATCCTGTTAATCTTCCCGCGGCTGCATGAGCTCGATGGTCGTGCCGTCCGGATCGCGGACGTAGACCACGCGTTTGCCGGCGTTCGGACCAACGGTCAATGTTTGCGGTTTGCCCGCGGATTTCCAACCCGAGGCGGCGATCGTTTCCAGGGCCGCGTCGAGATCGTCAACGGTCAGCGCGACATGGAGGGACCCGACGTCGCACGGCCTTGGCTGGAACTGTTTGCGATCCGTCGGCGCGCGATACTCGAGCAGCTCGATCTTGTGGCCGGGCGCTTTCAGCACCGCGATCAAAATCTCAGCGCCGGGCACGCCGGTGATCTCAGCGGCCAGCTCACCGGTTTGATGCGCGCGATGCGAAAGCTCGAAGCCGAGAACGTCACGCCAGAAAGCCAGCGACCGCTCCAGGTCCGACACGGTGATACCCGTGTGATCGGCGGCGAGGACACGAAATGGCATGGGCGATACCTTCTACGCGGTTTGATGTTCGCCCAGCTTTTCCCACTCGGCGGTCAGACGCTCCAGGTCGTTAGTGACGGCCTGCAATTCGCGATTGAACTGGGTGGCGGCGCCGCCGGCTTCGTAGGTCTCGGGCTTCTCCAGTTCTTCGGTCAGCTCCTTCTGCCGGCCTTCGAGTTTCAGAATTTGCATCTCCAGGTCGCGGACTTTCTTGTCGTGGTCACGCTTGAGCTTTGCTTCCGCCTTGCGTTCCTCGGAAGCAGCGCGGCGTTCTTCCCGAGATTCGCGCATGCCTGGCTTGTTGTTGGCGGAAGTGTTGGCCCCAGCCTTGGAGGCGTCTCCGTTCCGGGCGGGATCGGCGATCCCGGCTACGGTAAGAGCCGCGCGTGCCGAGGTGGCTCGAGACTTATCCAGGTAATAATCGTAATCGCCGGCATACGGCGTGAGTTTGCCGGCGCTGATGTGGAGCACCGTCTTCGCCACGGCGCGGATGAAGTAAACGTCGTGACTGATGAAAATGAGCGTGCCTTCATATTGCCCGAGCGCACCGACCAAGGCGTCGATGCTGCCGACATCGAGATGCGTCGTCGGCTCATCCATCAAAAGAAGGTTAGGCGGATCGAGGAGCAACTTAACAAGGGCGAGGCGGGTCTTTTCGCCGCCGCTCAGCACGGCGGTGCTCTTGAAAACATCGTCGCCGCGGAACAGGAAGGAACCGAGCACGGTGCGGGCGACTTGCTCGGAAACGGGATTCGGCATGTCGCGCGCGGTCTCGAGGACGGTCTGCTTCGGGTCGAGCATGTCGACTCGATACTGGGAAAAGTAGCCGACCTTGACGTTATGACCGAGGTCGCGTTCGCCCTTCTGAATCGGGAGCACTCCGGCGAGCAGCTTCAACAACGTCGATTTGCCCGCGCCATTCGGGCCGACCAAAACGGTCCGCTGTCCCCTTTCCGCCTCGAAATTCAAACCGCGATACACGACCAGATCGCCGTAAGCGTGGTCCACTTCTTTTAAGGAGATCACCCGATGCCCGCTGCGGGGCGGCTGTGGGAAACGGAAGTGGACCGTTTTCTCGCGGGCGACCGGCGCCTCGATTTTTTCCATCCGGTCGATCTGCTTGAGTTTGCTCTGCGCCTGCGAAGCTTTGCTCGCCTTGGCGCGAAAACGATCGGCAAACTGCTGGAGCGACGCGATCTCTTTCTGCTGGTTCTTGTAAGCCGAGAGTTGTTGTTCCTCGCGGGCCATTCTTTGTTCGACGTAGCTGTCCCAGTTCCCGCGGTACCGGTTTAACCGCCGATGCGCGATCTCGACAATCGAACCGACGAGCTGATTCAGGAATTCGCGATCGTGCGAGATCATCAGGATCGCGCCGGGATAATTCGTCAGGTATTCCTGGAACCAGACCAGCGATTCGAGATCGAGATGGTTGGTCGGTTCGTCGAGGAGGAGCAGCTCCGGTTCCTGCACGAGCAAACGCGCGAGGTGGGCGCGCATCACCCAGCCGCCGCTCAGGGTTCGCGCCGGCCGATCGAAATCCGATTCGTGAAAAGCCAGACCGGACAGGATGCGCTTGGCCTTCGGCTCGAGCTGCCAGCCGCCGTGTTCGTCGAAGGAATGCAGCGCCTCATGATGTTCGGCGGAATCTTCCGGGGTTGATTTCAGGATGCGTTGCGCCTTGATCAATTCCGGCGAGACCGCGCAGGCAAGCTCGATCACCGTTTCATCCCCCGCCGGCGCGTGTTCCTGCGGGAGAAAACCTACCGTGGCGGATTTCTCGAGGGAAATCTTGCCTTCGTCCGGCGATGCTTCTCCGAGGATGAGGGAAAACAGCGTCGATTTTCCCGCGCCGTTTGGCCCGACCAGGCCCACGCGATCACCGCGATTTACCTGGAGCGACGCCTCTTCAAAAAGGACTCGACCGGCAAAAGCTTTGGTAACTTGGGAAATCGTGAGCATGCAAGCGGCGGCGAATCTCGCGAATCCCCGCCCCCGCGCAAGCCCCGGCCTGCCATCCTACGTCCGCCGTAGCCTCCGCAAACGCGGCTTCATCCCCACCCCTACTTCTTGCCGTCCCACATTTTCGAGAGGCGCGCGGTAGGCACGGCGGGAATGGCAAGGCCGGCAGCAGCGTAGTGCGACGTGTCGTTAAACAGCGTCAACCGCGCGCTGACCGCATCCTTAAAGTCGACGATGTTCAGGGACGCCGGGTTTAGGTCCAAGGTGTCGCGGTAGCGGCGCGGATCGAATCCGATGAGCGAGCTAAGGAGAAGCCGGATCGTCGCTTTGTGGGAAACAATAAGAATGTTGTCCGCCGCGTGTTCGCGCACGATGTCCATCAACACCGGCAAGGCGCGCGCCGTTACGGCGAGTCCGCTTTCGCCGCCGACCGGCGCGAACGTGTAAGGATCTTTTTCCCACGCCGCCGCTTCCTCCGGGAAAGCTTGATCCACTTCCTTGCGCGTCATCTGTTCCCAGCGGCCATGGGAAATCTCGCGTAACCCATCGCGCGTTTGCACTTCCAAGTTGTGCGGCTCGGCCAGGATCTGCGCCGTCTCTACGGTCCTCCCCAGCGGCGAAGCGTAAATTGCCTTGATATTTTCCCCGGCAAGACGGGTCGCCAGTCTCCGCACCTGCTCGCGCCCTTCATCGGAAAGCTCGACATCCGTCGCTCCCGCGAAACGATCTTCCGCCGTGAGGACAGTCGCGCCATGGCGGACGAGAAAAATTCGGCAATGCATGATGG
>JALYIN010000115.1 GCA_030775765.1 Verrucomicrobiota bacterium | reverse complement strand
GAATGATGCTGTTCGGGATTGGGATGTAAAAACCGGCGCGCTCGCCTGGCCGCAAGGTCTCGAAGCACTGCTCGGATACGATCGTTCTGTCGCTACCGGCGACATTGGCTTCTGGCAGAAGCAAATTCACCCGCAAGACCGCGCCCGCACCGCCGGCAGCATCCGCGACGCTCTCGCGGCGGAGACCGAGCACTGGACAGGTGAATATCGGTTTCGTCATAGCGACGGCTCCTATGTGGACCTGCTCGAGCGCGCGCTGATTCTCCGCGACGACGACGGCGTCGCGGTTCGGTTCGTCGGTTCACTCATGGATGTGACGGCGCGGAAACAATTGCAGGATCAGCTCGTTCGTTCCCAAAAGATGGAAGCGTTCGGCCAGCTCGCGGGCGGCGTCGCCCACGACTTCAATAACTTTCTCACGACCATTCTCGGCTACAGCGATCTGCTTCTCGATGAACTCGGGATGAAGGGCGCGATCGCCGATCACATCGGCGAGATTCGCAGTGCGGCCGGCCGTGCCTCCGTGCTCACCGCGCAGCTTCTCGCCTTCAGTCGCAAGCACCCGCTGGCACCAAGCGTTCTCGAAGTGAACTCACTCATCACCAATCTCGACCGCTCACTCCTTCGGCTCCTCGGCGAAGACATTACCGTCCAGTGCCATCTCTACCGCGGCAAAGACGGGACCTACACGAAAGTCGATCCGGGACAGCTGACGCAAATCATTCTCAATCTCGTGGTCAACGCGCGCGATGCCATGCGTTACGGCGGGCGACTCACCCTCGAGACGGCCGCAGCCACGATCGAATCCTCGGAAGAATCGGAATGCATCCCGGATGAACTTGCGCCCGGCGAATACGTTCGCATCAGCGTGACCGACAACGGCGTCGGCATGAGTGACGACATGAAGCAGCATTTGTTCGAGCCGTTCTTCACCACGAAGGACGAAGGCCGTGGCAGCGGACTCGGTCTCGCTACGAGCTACGGAATCGTGCGACAGAGCGGCGGCCATATTTGCGTCGAAAGCGAGCTGGGCAAAGGCACCACCGTGAAAATCTTTTTGCCGAAACTGGAGGCGCCGCCCCCGCCCTCTTACAAAAAACCCGGCGCCAACAAAATGCCGACCGGCGTCGAGAGCATTCTCGTGCTCGAAGACGATGTCAGTGTGCGTCACATCTCGGTGCGCGTTCTGCGCAGCCTGGGCTACGACGTGATCGAAGCCGCGAACGGCGACGACGCGCAACAGCTCATCGGCCAAAGCCGGGACAAGAAGATCGATCTTCTCCTCACGGACATGGTCATGCCGCAGATGAGCGGACGCCATTTCGCGGATTGGCTGCGCAAGACCAGCCCGCACACCAAGGTGGTTTTCATCTCCGGTTACCTCGAAGAATCGCTTCATCCGGGCGATCGCCGCGACCAGGAAATGTTCTTCCTGCCCAAGCCTTTCGATTCCGAACAGCTCGCGCAGAAGATCCGCGAAGCGCTCGATTCAGGTCGTTAGGCCAAACGGTCGGCCATCGCCGGCCCACGCGAAAACGTTGCTCCTGATGGCGCGGGGGTATATGAAACTGTCGCGTGATCACGTTGAAAGATATCGAGGCGGCGCGGCATCGGATCGAGGGCGCGGTCTATTATTCGCCCTGCCAGCCTTCGATTCCGTTGAGCGAAATCACCGGCATGGAAATTTTCTGCAAGCTCGACAACTTGCAGCGCACCGGAAGTTTCAAGGAACGCGGGGCACGCAACGCCCTCGCCCAATTGCCGGCAGAACAACAAAAGCGCGGCGTCATCGCGGCCTCGGCCGGAAACCACGCGCAGGCGCTCGCTTACCAGGGAAAACTGCTCGGCATTCCCGCCACGGTGGTGATGCCGAAATACGCGCCGCTCATTAAGATCGGCAACTGCCAGAAGCTCGGAGCCACCGTCGTCTTGCACGGGAAGGATTTCGCGGAAGCGAAGGCGCACGCGCACGAAATCGAGAAGGAACGCGGGCTCGCCTACATCGACGGCTACGACGATCCCGCGATCATTGCTGGCCAGGGAACGATGGGTCTCGAAATCGTCGAGCAGGTTCCCAATCTTGACGCGATCGTCATTCCGGTCGGCGGCGGCGGCCTGCTTGCCGGCGTTGCCCTCGCGGTGAAATGTGTCCGGCCGGATGTGAAGATCATCGCGGTCGAAGCGGACCACGTCGCCAGTTTCTCCGCCGCGTTGAAGGCGGGAAAACCGGTCCGCATCGCCACTCAACCGACCCTCGCCGACGGCCTCGCCATTGCGCAGGTGGGAACCAATGCGTTCGAGATCGCAGCGCCGCGGGTGGATCACGCCGTCATCGTCACGGAAGAACAGATCGCCGTTTCCATTTTGCGGATCGTCGAGCTGGAAAAAGGTGTGGTTGAAGGCGCCGCCGCCACTCCCCTCGCCGCTTGTTTGTCCGGCCAACTTCCCGAGCTCGTCGGCAAACGGGTGGTTCTTCTTCTCTGCGGAGGAAACATCGATCCGAACGTCTTGAGTCGCGTCGTCGAGCGTGGGCTCGTGGCCGACGGCCGCCTCTGCCGGTTCACTGCCATGATCAGCGATCGGCCGGGCGGGTTGGCCGATCTCGCGGCGCAAATCGCGTCCACCGGCGCCAGCATCAAACAGGTCGTGCACGACCGCGCCTTCGCCGGCTCCGATGTTTCCGCCGTTCATGTTTTGTGCACGGTCGAGACACGAAACAAACAGCATCTCGCTGAACTGCGCGCGCGCCTGAAAGAGCATGGCGTAGAGACTTACGATTCAAAATAGGTGGATCGAAGCGCTCCGT
>JALYIN010000114.1 GCA_030775765.1 Verrucomicrobiota bacterium | reverse complement strand
CCTCGCGTGCTGGTTGCGGCGCCCTCGCTGAAACACTCCGTCCTGAGAAAGTCCGCGATGGCGAGGACGCCATCGCCAGCACGCGAGCGCGCGTGCGCTCCCCAGAGCTACTTCGGCGTCGCGACGACGAGAGAAGAGCGGCTGGGCTGCCATTGATAGCCAAAGCTGAAAGACAAGGGCGACGGCGTTGCCGCGGCATTGTCGTGCGCCAGGTCCAGCTGCCCGTTCTTGAGGAAGCGGCTGATCGGGCCGACATAGCGGCCATAAAACCGCACGTCCCATTTGTCTCTTGGGAAGAAGCGATAAGGAATCCCGGAATCGTCCTGGAGGATTACTTTACTGTGAGCCAGGAGATAACCGCGCACCTTCGAAAAGTTATCCGAATGCATCAGGTAGGAAGCCGCCTTCAATAGCGTTAGTCCCTGGCCTTGCTTTTCGCAGAAGGCGCCAAAGTTCGGATTTACCTTGATAGCCCAATCAGCCAGGTCCGTGGTGAAGTAGTAGAGCGTTTGCGGGCGGCCGGCCGGGCCGGTGAACGTAATCTTCACGCCCGGAGTGGTTCCTTTTCCTTCTGGAACAAAAGCGCCTGTCTTATCGAGGGCCACCGTCTCCACCGAGTCGATCGTGCAACCGGCGCGCGCGAGAAAAACATAGAGGACAGGCAGAGTGCCGCTGAGCTGAACCTGGCGAAGGTCCACCTTCATCTTCTTAGTGATGAAGAAGCTCAGGCTCAGGACGGAATCGAGCGATCGGCGCAAGTTCCCGAGGGCGGAAGGGAGAACGCCGTTAGGAATCTTTGCGATGTCGGGGATCGCCCCGACCGGTTCCGTGCCGCAAAGGATGTAGGTGCTGGCGTTAGGAAAGAACGCGTTGGCGTAGAGAAAATCCGGTCCGCTGAACATGTAATACATCGGTCCGTTATCCTGATAGGCAGGGCCGAGGGCTTGCGGCGCCCAGGCGCGAATCTTCGCGAGCTGCCGGCCATCGAACTGCTTCCACGCGCGATCCATTTCGGTGGAATGCGCCTTCCATCCAGACGCATTGGCGTAACTTTCGATGGGCGTGCCGTTCACAGGCAATCCAGCCAGGAATTTAGCGGTGGCATCCGCGGTCGAGTCAGCCGCCAGCAAGCGCCCACACGCGAAAAGAGAAACAACGAGGAAGGTTGGTAGGCGCACGATGCGAAAGAATCCTTATTTTCGCGTGGCCATCATGAGAAGGCCGCGCTCCTTTTGCCAATGATAACCGAAAGCGAATCCCAGCTCGGGCGGCGGCGGTTGCCGGTTGTAGATCGCGGCCAGTTCCGGTTGATGATATTTGCCGAACATTTCCGCGTGCGGCACATACACCCCGTAGCAATCGACTTTCCAATTCTTCGGGAAAGCCCGCAACGGAAGACCGGAATCGTCCTGGATAATCACGCGGCTGTTGGTCAGTAGAAAATTCGTCACGCCGGAGAAGCCTTCGGTATGCATCAGGTAGGAGGCGGCCTTTAGCAGGCTAAGTCCCGGGCCCTTCGCGGCGCACCACTTCAAGAAAGGGCTCGGGCCACCGGAGAGATCGGTCTTGAAGTAATACAAGGTCTGGATCGGTCCTCCGCGCGTGGTGAAATTGATCTTCACCCCTTCCGCGGGGCTCTTTACGTAGGCCGTGTCGAGGATGGTACAATTTAGGCGCGCGAGAAAGACGTAGAGGATGGGAAGGGTGCCGCCGAGATTGGCGTTGGTGAGGTCAGTCCGCATATCTTTGGTGATGAAGTAATGGGTCTGCAGGACGGTGTGCATCGAGCCGCGCAAGCTGTTGAGATCGGTGCGGAGCGCAGCGGGATCCATCCGGGAGAGGTCGGGCACCTGTCCCACTGGCTCGAGCCCGGCGAGAATGTAGGTCTTCGCCTGGGGAAAGAAGAGGTTGGCGTAGAGGAAATCCGGGCCGCCAAACATATAGAAGACCGGGTTGGTCGCTGCGTAGTACTCGGGCGCGTTCGCCAGCATCCAGGCGCGAATGGGCCGGATCTGGTGGTAATCCTTCTTGGTCCAGGCGCTATCGAGGTTCCGCGCATGATCGATCCACGACGGGTCATGGGTGAGCGGAGCGAGTGGCCCGCTCACCGGAATGCCGGCCAGGAAACGAGCGGTGTCATCGAGGGTGGCGCGTTGCGCGAAAAGCGGAGTCGCCCAAAGGACGGTGAGCAAAAGAAGCAGAAGTCGTTTCATGAATGTGCGTATGACGATCAAGCTGCCTTTGTTCTCGGCGAAAGAAAATAGACCGCAAGGCCGAGAGCCATGAGCGCGAGACCCCGGATCGACGGCGCGCGCGTGTCAGGGTCGGCCAGCATGTGCTCGAGCATCCAAAGGCTGATGACGAGGAAGATCAGAGGGGTAATCGGATAACCCCAGGTGCGGTAGGGGCGGGGCAGATCCGGCCGGCGCCACCGCAGGACGAAGACTCCCAGCACCGCGAGAGCCGAACAAAGCGTGAGACTGAATTGAACCAGGTTCACCACGGTTTGAAACGTGGTCGTGAGGAGGAGCACAACGACGATGGTGAATTGTGTAAGGATCGCGGTCGCAGGAACGCCGTGGGCATTGCGTCGCGCCAGCCAACCGAGCGCGCGCAGATCCTCGCCCATCGCCGCCGTAATGCGGGGCCCGATCCACATCATGGCGCTTACCGTCGAGACCAGGCCCAGGCAAATGAACAACGCCATCACTTTGGCGCCCGCGGGACCGAAGATATGGGTGCCAGCGATCACGGCGACTTGCTGTTTGCCGATCATCTCGGGGATCGGCGTTGTCCGCAAAAAGACAGCATTCATCGCCAGGTAGAGCACCATGACCAGGACCGTCCCCAGGCCAACCGAAAGCGGGATCGTGCGCGAGGGGTTGCGCAGTTCGCCGACGATGTACGTGGACGCATTCCAACCCGAATAGGCATACATCACCCAATAAAGACTGACGGCAAATGGCGCGCTCAGGATCAATGCGCCATCAGTTTTCGTTGGAAGAAACGAGACCGGCTCGCTCGATTTCACGCAAAAGCCGGCCACCATGATGACGAGAATGAGCGCGATCTTCAAAATCGTGGAGCCATTTTGAAACGCGCTGCCGAGCTGCAGATCACGAAGTAAAACGACGGTGCAGATCGTTACGACCGCGAGTGAGAGAACCAGCGGATTCAATCCCGGCACCACCTCCGCGAAGTAAGTGCCGAAAGCGATGGCCGCGATCGCCACCGGCGCGGCGAACCCTACCGTCGCTGAGACCCAGCCCGCGAGAAATCCCACGGCCGGGTGATAAATCACGCCGAGAAAATGATATTCGCCTCCCGACCGCGGCAGCGCCGCGCCCAATTCAGCATAGGAGAGGGCGCCGCACAACGCGCAGATGCCGCCCGCCACCCAGATCGCCATGATCGCAAAACCGGTAGGTACGCCGGCTACTTGAAACCCGAGACTCGTGAAAATCCCCGTGCCGACCATGTTGGCGACCACGATGCAGGTCGCGGTGAGCGGCGAAATTGTGTGTTTGCCTTCCGCGACTCCAGCCATTCGGCGATTGATGTAGAGGTTGTCGGCGCTCGAGTCAATGACAGCGCAGATGGCTCCAGAGGTAGGATTCGGCGGTGTTTTCCCCTGTTCTGAGGCGATCTAAACAGAATTTGCCTGGGTAATCAAGCGTGATCGACGACTACTTGGGCGGGCTCTTTCATTGCCGTTTGCTGGCAATTCTGCTGGCAATCGTCATGCTGTCGGACATGCAACGTTCACCATGGACTCATTGTCGTCGTGAGCATGAAGTCGCGAGAGAAAAACCGATGTCGCAAGTTTACGACATTGCAGTCTAAGGGAACGGACCCCTAGGCTCCGCCTGACGTGACTTCGCTTTTTTGAGCCGTGGGAAGAGTTAGTCTGGGGCCGAAGAAAGGACCCAGATTGATGAAAGGCAAGCGATACACGACGGAAGAAAAGATCCGCATATTGCGGGAGGCGGATAAAGGAGTAGCGATCACGGAAGTATGCCGTGAGCACAACCTCTAGCAGGTAACCTTCCACCGGTGGAAGCGGCAATTTGGGCAAATGGAGGTGAAGGAGGCCCGCCGCTTGAAGGGACCTGAAGCGGGAGAACGGCGAGCTGAAGAAGATGCTGGCTGAGGCGTTGCTCAAGAATCGAGTGCTGGAGGCGCAAAAAAAAATGTAAGCCCAGGGCATCGGCGGCAGATGCATTAGCGAATCCTACTCTTGAGAGCAATGCTAGGCTCCAGTCCCTTTTTGTGAGTTCACAGAATGGGAACGCCTTCGATTTCCGTCAAATGCGACCGCCGTCTTCAACAGGCGATTAAGATCAGTGCGCCGTGTACCTCAGTACAGCCGGATACAGAGAGCTGGCCACGGAATCCAAGTCGGCTGTTCAAAAGAGCAGAATTTCATTATCCGAGGAACAGCTGGCGATGCCGCAGGAACCCTTAGACGCTCGCGTTGTAAGAATTCTCCGCGAAATCGGCGAAAATGCCGACCAATTCGGGATCAAATGAAGTCGACGCGAATTATGCGCGTCCCGTTCGCAGCTCCCGCCGCGAAAGCCGTGATTCTGAAATGAATTGGATTGTAGCCCTCGGGGAACCATGTTCCCGCATCAGGCGCCCGGGGCGGTAATTAACTCGCTGCTGAAATCTTGGAATCGCCTGGCATGCGGATGGCCAAATCAAGGACGAGTGATAGATTCTCTTAGCCCGAAATCTTTTCGAGTCTGTCTTGTCCCACATCTCGATGAAATTTGTCGACGACGAGATAACCGTAAACAATCCTAAACGATTTATGGAAATGACTCCAATCAACCGGTGAAACGAATCACCGCACCAGAAATGGAGCGAGGGAGACGCAGACTGAGAATAGTCCACGACTGAAGCGCGCCCTTCAGCGACTGGTCAATCTTTACGACG
>JALYIN010000113.1 GCA_030775765.1 Verrucomicrobiota bacterium | reverse complement strand
TCACAACGCCGCGGAAGGAATCAATCTTTCCGCGGCGTTTGCTTTTCTCACGACAATCGCGACTGCCCGGTCCGGTATTTGGCCAGCAAATGGTCAATGTAGTTGCTGTAGGTCTCAGCGAGAGCGGGGCTTTCAAGGAAGAGAATGTTCTCGGCGTTGAACTGGGCGCTTCGGGAAAAATTGTAGGAACCGGTGATAACGGTGTCGTCGATGACGAGAACTTTGTTGTGCATGAAATCGTGCCGGCCAGCAGGGGTGTAGGGCGTGGAGGTTTTTCCGACCAGGCCAGCACGCTCGATGATTTCCTGGAGCGCGGGGATTTTCCAATGGTTCGAAGGCACGCCTTGCCATTGGACGTAAACCTCCGCCATCTGGGTGCGATCGTAGATGCCGTCGACACGGACTCGGCCGGCATGCAGCAGGTTCAAGAGTTCGCCAATCAAAGTGCCGGAGTTAACCAGGAGGCTGCAAATGCGGACGCGGCATTGGGCGGCGCGGACGCGGTGGGCTATCTCGGTATCGATTTCCAGGCCGCAGCCGGGGGAGAACAGGACACGGGCCGTGGCAGGCTGGCCGGAAAAGACAAGCGGCACGGGCGACGTCTGGATTTTGCCGGTGTTCTCGAAGTTTTCCTTTTCCCAGAGCTGTTCGAAATCCTGTGCGTAGGAACTGGCGAGCGCAGGGGAATCGATCTCGAGGATGTTGTTTTCCATCAGAGTAAAAGCGTCGTCGGTCATGTTGGTGGAGCCGGTCCAGACCGAGCGGCGATCGCGCACGATGAATTTGCTGTGCATCAGTTTCATTCCGGCGATGCGGCGCGCGGGGTAGCCTAACGACTGGACGAAAGCGCTCGTGCCCGCAGGCGCCGGGTCCTGGCCGCCAGCGACGTTCGGTTCCGGTGGTTTGTCGCCGTCGTAACAAAAGCGAATTTGCACTCCGGCTTCGGCGCGCTCGCGCAAAGCAGCGACCAACTGGGCTCGGAGCGGCGCACTGAGCCGCATGTCGTAGAGCGCGAAATCGAGGGTCTGGGTGGCGGCGCGGATGAAAGCGGTAAGCCGCTCCATGACAACATGGGCCGGTTGTTCGTCTTGAGCGAGGAAGAAGACAGAGAGTGAAGAAGAGGTGACGAGTGACATGGGACGAGTGCGGAGTTGGGTGAAATATCAACGGGAACGAGAGGCGATGCGATGACGGAGTTGAAGGAACGGCCGTTCGACGGTGAGAAACAGAATGGTGGCGACGGCGTAAATGCAAAGCTCGACGCCGATGAGAGCAACTGCAGACGTGAGCGCGATGTCGTGGGTGGAACAGAATTGCGCGACGAAATGGATGACGAGCTTCTGCACCAGATACGCGCTGTAGGCGATGCTGGCGATAAAGGCGGCGCCGGGAATCTTCACCCGGCAGAACGGCAAGCGCGTGCTGAGGGCGCAGACAAGCAATGCGGCCATGCCGAACGCGACAAGCAGGAATTGCCAGACGCAGGTACTGACGTTGAGCTCTTCGCTTTCACCCAGGAATAAGGCGTAAACGATGAGACCGAGCCCGGGCAACCAGAGCCACGGCGCCAGATTCGTGAGGCGTTGCCACCAGTGCGGCCGGAATTTTTCGATCGCGGCCAGGGCGACGCCGAGGACGAGAGGATCGAGACGGGTCCAGGTGGCGTAGTAGATCCAGGTTTGAAAACCGCGGAAGCCGACTCCGGTTTCGCCGAGGTTCTTGAAGGCGAGAAACCAGCGGAGCGCGAGTCCGCCGAGGACGATGGCGCATGGAACAATCACAGCGGCGCGACGGGACCGAATCAGGAGCAGCAAGACGAGCGGGAGAAGAAGATAGAACTGGTCTTCGACGGCGAGCGACCAGGCGTGGGAGAAAGCGGTGCCGCCGCGCAGCCCGATGTTTTGAACGGAAAGAACAAATTTCCAGAGCGGAAACATTTCCGGGTACTCGCGCCACAATGGCAACACGACATAGATGGCGAGGACGGCGAGGTAGGCGGGCAGGATGCGCAGAGCGCGGCGGGCGAAGAAGCGCCCGAGCTCAATCCCCTGCCCGCGCGCAACGGGCGCGAGGAGTTGTCCGCCGATCAGATAACCGCTGAGAACGAAGAAGAGATCCACCCCGATCCAGCCGAACCGATGCACCTGGCCAGGCAGGGGGAAGCCCATGATGCCCGCGTGGTAAATGACGACGAAGAGTATGGCGATAGCGCGGAGAAGATCGAGGCCCGGCTGGCGCTCGCGGTTCGCAAAGCGCGGGTCGACTCCGAGCCGGAGGGGCGTTTCAGTCTCGGTTGCAGGCCTCCTGTTGATGCCTGGACAGTAGCAAACGGTTTCAGGAAGTAACTACGCCGTTCTTGCAGACCTGCGCGTACCGCAATCGGCAGGCCGATCTTCCCGCGGTGCGCTTCGGGGGCAGTCGCCCCTTACCCCTTTAGGCGGTCGAGACAAAAGAAGAGCCCGCTGCGAGTGCATGGATGCGACCGGCAGCGGGCTAAATTCGTCTTTTGAAACGAAGCGAGGCAGCTACTTCTTGCGGGTGTAGTTAATCTCCATGGTTTTAGCCTCTCCCTGGCCGCGGTCTTCGTAGTACTCCATGCTCATGTGATCCTTGTCGGCCATCTTGATGAGTTGGCGGACCTTTTCTCTCATCCCGGGCATCATCTCGTACTCGCCGGTGTAGGTGAAGGTCTTGGTGGCAGCGTCATAGGTGCCGTCCATCGTCATGATGCCGGTGCCCATGTTATCGACCCAGCCGGAAACGAATTTCTTTTTCACGTTGTCGTAGCCGTCCATGGACATGCCAATGAAATTCATGTCTGTCATCTTGCCATCCGCGCCGGGCATCTTGAATTTGCCGGAGTAATCGCCGCTGACATAGCGCCCCTCCATGATGGACTTCCGGGTGGCGGTGCCAGTGGATTCAGTTGGCTTGCCTGCCGGGTCCATCCACATTTTCACGGTGTAACTCCAGGTGCCGGCGGTGGAGGCGAGGAGCTTGTGGTTGTCGTTGAGCTTCGCCATCTCCATCATTTGTTTCATCTCATCCGCGCTCGGCATAGCAGATGTGCTGGTAGTGGTCGCTGGACTGGAGGCGGTGGTTGCGGTTGTGGTTGTCGTCGTGGTGGCCGGGGTCGACGCGGTAGTCGGCATTTTCGCCGCGGGACTCGAGGTGGTGGGTGCCTTCGGCGCGGCAGACGGCGTTTGCGCGAGCACGAGGGAAGCGGTCGCGAACAGAGTGGTGAGTGATAAGGTTGTAGGTCTCATGGTTGGCGATTCTGTTGAGGCAGACCGCGCGGCGTCAAGCTTCTCGTGGCGACAAGTTTGTCGCTTTCTACTTCTTTAGCAAAGCTAGTAGACGTCGCGCCGGTAGCGCTTCTGGGTTCTGAGGTTCGCGACATATTCCGCCGCGGCTTCCTTAGTCAATCCGCCATGTTCTTCGGCGACAGCGAGGATGGCGGCGTCCACATCGGGCGCCATGCGCTCGGCGTCGCCGCAGAGATACAGATAAGCGCCGTCATCGAGCCACGACCACACGTCGCGACCCGCGTCGCGGATCCGATGCTGGACATACACTTTCTGGGATTGGTCCCTCGAGAACGCGGTCTCAAAACGAGTCAGCAAGCCGGCAGCGGCGTAAGCGGAAAACTCTTCCTGATGATAGAAGTTCGCGGCGCGCCGTTGTTCTCCGAAGAACAGCCAGTTGCGGCCGGTGGCGCCGACGGCCTCCCGTTCCTGGAGATAACCGCGGTACGGCGCGAGCCCGGTGCCGACGCCGATCATGATAATGGGAGCACTCGGATCGTCCGGAAGCCGGAAATGTTTCGCAGAGTGAATGAAGGTGGGAACGCGCGCACCCTGCTCGAGGCGCTCGGAGAGGAAACTGGTGCAAACGCCTTTCCGGGCGCGGCCATGACTGGTAAAGCCGACGTTCGTAACCAGGAGGTGGGCCTGTTCGGAATGGCGTTTCAAACTGGAAGCGATGGAATAGAGGCGCGGCTGAAGTTTCGAAAGACTGCCGGCAAACTCCGCGGCGGAAAACTTGTTGCGCAGCTCGGTGTATTCGGTCGCAAGATCGACAACGTGGCGTCCCCAGAGATAGGCATCGAGTTTCGCGCGCTGGTTCGGGTCGCAGTATTCGAGGAGAAAACGCGCGGCGGTGACGCGCTCCGCGACAAGCTGGACAAATTGCCGGGAAGGCGTGGTGATGGTGCGTTCCCGCAACAAGCCGGTCCGCAGCGAAATGCTCTGGCCGGATGTGCCGGCGACTTCTTCTTCGCCGGTGAACCCGAGCAGGTTGATAATTTCGCCCACCAATTCCGGCGGGTTGGAGGGGAAAACGCCTAACGAATCGCCTGGCGCGTAGACGAGACCTGATTGCTCCAGCGAAAACTCGTAATGGAATGTTTCTTTTTCGGAACCGGGACCGTCGAGACGGCGCCGGTTGAGGAGCGGAGCCGGAAACGGATTCTTACGGGAAAAGGGAGTGGCGACAGATGCGGGCGGTGCCGTCTCGGTAAACATGTTCGCAAACGAAACTAACTTAACGGCTACCCATTCCTCTTTCCCACAACGGCGAGGATCCTAGCAAAGGCCGCGGGAAATTTCCAGCTTTTTACCTTGAGCGAGACGTTCCATCGATGAGTTAGGGTAGCGAGCTGCTGATCTTCCACACCAAACCGCCCGGGAAAACACCGAGAAACACGACGAGCGCGGCCAGCAGGATGATGGAAGCGCGCTGCAAGAAATCGGCTGGGAAAACCGAAACGTTATCCGCGGTCTTATCGACAAAAATGACCTTCAGCACCACGAGATAATAGTAGAAGGAAATGAGGCTGCCGAAGAGCGCCAGCGCGACCAGCCAAAGCAGACCGTGATTACCTCCGACACGGAGCGCCGCACTGAACAGGTAGAACTTGCCGAAGAAACCGGCCAGCGGCGGAAGCCCGGCCAGCGAAAGCATGAAGACCGCCATGCATCCGGCGAGCCACGGCGAACGCCGGCGCAACCCGACGAAATGCGCGAAATCGTCCCCGCCGGTTTCTCGCCGGACCAGCCCGATGACTCCAAACGCGCCGACCAGGGTGAAGGCATAGGTCGTTGTATAAAAAAGCGTGGCGCTGTAACCATCGCGCCCGCCGGCGACGAGACCGAGCAAGGTGTAACCGGCATGCGCCACCGCGGAGTAGGCCAGGAGCCGGCGGACATTCGACTGAGCCAGCGCGACGAGATTGCCGATGAGAATGGAGAGGGCCGCGAGCGCGGCGAGGAGCGGCGCCCAACCGGCCACCATCGCATGCCAGGCAGCCGCTCCTTGCGCCGGGCCGAAGCCAACGAGTACGATTTTTCCCAGAACGACGAACGACGCAACCTTTGACGCCGACGCGATAAAGGCCACGGAGGCGGCGGGCGCGCCCTGATAAGTATCCGGCGCCCAAAGATGAAACGGCGCCGCAGCGACCTTGAACGCGAAACCGATCAGGGTCATGACGAGGCCGACGGCAAGAATCGGCGTGATTACACCGAGTTTGGGAGCGATCGCGACGAGACTGGTCGCGCCAGTTGTTCCGTAAATGAGACTGATCCCAAAAAGCGTGAACGCACTCGCGGTGCTGCCGAAGAGAAAATATTTCAGGCCCGCCTCTGCGGAGCGCACGTCGTTTTTATCGAAAGCAGCCATGACATACAGGGCGAGGCCGGTCAGCTCGAGGCCAATGAAAATGACGAGCAACTCCTCGCTCCCGACGAGCAGCATGAGGCCGACGGTCCCCAGCAACAGGAGGGCAAGATATTCACCCTGATGTCTCTCACTCGATTGCCGGGCGACAATGACGGTAAAGAAAGCGAGCGCGAGGCAGATGACCTTGAACAAGGCAATCAGCGGCGTGATGACGAGCATGCCGTTGAAGAGGGCGGCCTGAGGCGGCAGCATTAACACGGCCGCCGAGGCGAAGAGCAGGCCGGCTGCGGCGATTCCGGAACAAAGAACCGATGAGCGCTCGGTCGATAAACCAAGAGCTAGCACGATGAGGGCGGTGACAACGAGAACGGCTTCGGGCGCAGCCAGGCGCAGGAGTTCGAAGTAGTTCATGGTTTAAAGACCCGCAGCGCTTCGACGGCGGGCTGGATACGATCGAGCAGAAATTTCGGATAGATGCCGGCGGCGAGAGTGGCGAACATCAACAGTCCGGCGCCCCATTTCTCCGCGGCTGAGATCGCCGGCTGCTCGCTCCAGTCAGTATCGAGCGGTGCTCGGC
>JALYIN010000112.1 GCA_030775765.1 Verrucomicrobiota bacterium | reverse complement strand
ATGTTCCAACCGCGCAAGAGTTGGTTGGCGAGCAGCCACAGCGCGAGCGTGGCGCCGGCGTGGCAAAGAATGCTCGTGAGATGGTAACCGGCCGGTTTGAAAACGAAGGCGGCGTAATCAACGAGGTAAGTGAGCCGCTGGATCGGCCGGTAGAAATCCGACGGGGTCGCGTCGATGAAAAGAAAATGCTGGAAAGCCTCGGGAGCGAGCTGCCAACTGCGGATGAGCGGGTCGCGCAGGATCAGGGCCGTGTCGTCCCAGACAAAACCATTTCGCAGGGCGGGCGCATAGGCCACAAAAACGACGAGAACTAAAAAAAGCGCGGGCAGGAATTTTTTCAACGACAGCGATTCGGTTGGACAGAAGCAATAAGATGCGCGTCTAGGTTTGGGAAATGTTTATCAAGAATTTTCGCCGCATGTGCTGGGGGCTGGTGGCGCTAGTCGTAAGCAGCGCATATGCCGCTGGCGTGCCGGATGATTGTACCCAGTTGATCGTGGGGATTGCGCCGGATTGGAATTCCATGAAGGGACAGGTGCAGTTGTTCGAACGCGCGCCGGGCGGAAAATGGGAAGCCACCGCGCCGTCGTGGCCAGTCCTTTTCGGCAAACAGGGTCTGGCCTGGGGAAGTGGGCTTGCCGGACAAAGTGAAAATGGCCTGCGCAAATCCGAGCGCGATGGTCGCGCGCCAGCGGGCGTTTTCCGAATCGGAAAAATTTACACCTACGACGCTCATCTCCCATCGGGCGCTGATTTCCCGTTCCATCAAGTCACGACGGCGGACGCCTGGGTCGATGATGTAAAAAGCCCGGACTACAATCGTTTCGTTACGATCCCCGATCCCGCGAAACCGCCGATGTGGTTCCAAAAACAAAAAATGCGGCATAACGATTTCGCCTATCGCTGGCTGGTGGAGATAAGACACAACTCCGATCCGCCCGTCCCCGGCGCGGGCAGCGCCATTTTTTTTCACATCCGGCGCGGCGTCTCACGGCCGAGTGCCGGTTGCACGACGATGGCTGAGTCCGACCTGGTGAGAATGATCACATGGATGCGCGCCGCGCGGCATCCGGCTTACGTCCTGTTGCCCGCGGCCGAATACGACAAGAAATGGCAGGGCTGGAATTTGCCGGCGCCGGCTTCTTGGAAGACCGAACATTGAAGCGCGTTTGCAGTCGCGCCCGCGCTACTTAGAGTGAGGCAGGTGAAAAAGAGAGCTAATCCCGATTCGGAGCAAAACATCCGGCGTATCGATACGAAAGCGCGCGCCAAGAAACAGACCCACGGCTTCCAGGTGCACTTTCTCCGTGGAGGCAATACGGTGACCCGTTTGTTCAGCGATAACGGTCACGGCGGGAAAGAAGGCGCCCGGCGTGCGGCCCGGAAATTCCGGAAATCGGCAATGGGCGATCTGCCGAAGCGCGTGTTTCGCGGGCCGGGTGGGGCGAAGAAGGCGCGGGGCCAAAAGCGGGCGGCCGGGAAGAAAACTCGCGCGCGCAGATAAGCGCCGCTTCGGCTCGCACGTCAAGGAGCGGCGGTTTGAAACCGGGATTGTATCAGGCCGGCGATTTCAAATCGCCGCTCCTTGATGTCTAAAGGCCTTCCAGCACTCAAGGAAGCCCGGCGCGAAATCATCTGGCCGGGCTTTCGCCCACCGCGAAACCACCTCGACCGGAAAAAACTCGCCGTACTCGATCTCGGTTTTAGCGAGCTGAAATGGCCCTTCGTGTTCTCCGCGATAGAGCCCGATGAATTCCCAGCCGACCTGTTCGGAACACGGGAGTTTAGCCACACGGGTCAACTCGGTCCTGACCCCGAGCTCTTCCTCGAGCTCCCGGACGGCCGTTTCCTCATACTCTTCCCCCGCCTCCACATGCCCGGCCGCGCTGGAGTCCCAAAGCAACGGATGACGATCCTTCCACCGCGAACGCTTCTGCAGGAAAAGCTCGCCCAGGCGGTTGAAAATGAACAGGTGAACGGCGCGGTGGCGCAAGTTATTCCCATGCACTTCGCCGCGAGGCGCGTCGCCTAGAAGACGGTCGTTTTCGTCGACTACGGGGAAGCGCTCGGAGGCAGGGGCGTCCGCGCCGGTCGATGCCCCCGTTCGTGACCTCCCGGACAACGCGATCCATTGCTCCAGGCTCAACTCCTCCGCCCGCGCCCGGTGATCGAATCCGAGCTCCCTCGCGGCGTCCTCCCACGCCGGGATCTCTTCTCGTAACAAATTTCCGAGCTGCTTCCGGCGTTGCGAAAATCCTTGGCGCACGAGGCGGAAAAAGGTCTCCGGATCGTGCGGCGGAAGTTCATCCGGGAGACGGGGCGTGATCCGAACAAACGCGGAATCGACATCCGGCTGGGGAAGAAAAACGGTCGCCGGAACGGTCCGAAGATATTCGACGCGATACTGCAATTGCACGGTGAGACTCAGCGAACCGTAATCGCTTGTTCCTGGCGCCGCAGAAATACGTCGCGCCATTTCCTTCTGTAACATCAACAACCATAGCGAAATGGGGCTTGGATATTTTGTGAACTTCAGGAGCAACTGGCTCGAGATATAGTACGGAAGATTTCCGAGCAGCTTCACCCGCGGCTCGGCGAACAACGATCGCAGATCGAAGTCGAGCGCATCGCCGTGAACGACTTCAAGATGGGAACGGGCGAAGCGTTTCCGCAGGAATTCCACGAGTCGTTGATCTTTTTCGATTGCGAGAACGCACGCGCCTGATCCGACAATAAATTCTGTGAGCGCGCCGAGTCCCGGTCCGATTTCGACGACGTAGTCATCCGAGGACAGTCCGGCCTTCTCGACGATCCACCGCGCCAGATTACGGTCGTGGAGAAAATTCTGGCCGAGCGTCTTGACGGGAGTGACCCGGATTTCGCGCAGGGTTGCGTCGATCTCGGACAGCTTCATTGAGGCTGAGAATGAGGACTCGCCGTGCGGCAGAAAAGCCTCTGTTTGTTCACAAAAAAATGTGAACAAAACGCTCCGTAAACCGGATTTTATTCACAAGTTATTCGACCTCCTTTGGAGCTGGCGCCGTCTCATCGCGCCGCCTCGATCTGGCGGACAGGTCGCGGCGCACGGTCGGCGCGCTTTTTCCGGCTCGAAAGATAGGTGCGGCGCGCGTCGTTCAACGTCAGGCCTTCGAGAAAATAGACAATCGCCGCCCGGCCGATCGCGTAAGTGCCGGCACCGGCCACCGCGCCGCAAACCACGTTACCCCAGCCGGGGAAAAACTTAAGCAGCGCCCGTGTGCCTTCGCGCAGAATCATGCCGGCCCCGACATTGACACCAAGGGCGCCGATAAACTCCGTCGCTGCGCGCAGGCTGCGCTCGCGTCCGCTGATGTACATGACGCCGGAGACCATCACGAGCTGAAGCGCGGTCAGGATGGGAAGATCCGCGAGAGGAATGGGCTGCGCGCCAATCGCGGCGCAGATGGCGGTGGTGGATTTCACCAGTGTCTGGGCAATCTCGGTCTGCGTGGTGCGGTCGTGCGCGATGCGAGCCATTTCCACGCGCGCTTCGTTCGGCATGTTGCGCGCGAGAAAGGTCATGAATTCCGCGGAGTCCCTGTCGGCGGTTTCCTTTTGAATTTCGAGGACCTGAAGCAGATGCGGACCGACCCCGGCGTGCTGCTGGAGCGCGCTTTGCAACTGGGACCGCGTCCGGATCGGCGCCGCTCCTGGCCTGTCGCCCTTGTCCCGGCGATGGACGCGCATTTCCGGCTGCTGAAAAACAACGCCAACGACTCTGGGCTGAGGGTGGCCGGCTGGCTGCGCCGCGAGAAACGCGGACAGGTTGTCCAGCTCGGACGGCTCGATCGCATGCGAATCGTCGTCCGCCAGATGAAGGAGGAGATCGGCCGGCTGACTCTTCAGTTCTTCGTCGATCTTCGAAATTGCGGCCCGGTCTGCCCCGCGAGCGTCGAGAAACGAAACCGTTCCGCGGCCGCCGAGCTCCATGGCGTGCCAGCGAAAAAGTTCCATCAGCATCTCGCGGGACTCGGCGGGCGGCGTCCATGCAAAAAGCGTCGCTACAATCTCCTGAAGCGGCCGGGTGTTCGCGCCGGTGATGACAAAACGCGGCGCGCGTTGTTGCAGAAACAGTTCCTTGAGCGGCGTCAACTCGTGCAAGACCGGTCGGCGAATCGTCTCCGGCAATTTGCCGAGGAAACCCTCGAGTCGTTCAATGATGTGAAGGAGGCCTGGCCGGTTCATTCTATTTAGATTTTAGATTTTGGATTGCGCTTGGTTTCAACAGACACGCCAATTATACCCGTGTTCATGAGTTTGAATCTCGAAATTCTTTCGCGCGCGGCCGATCAGGCCCGCGGATTAGCCATGGACGCGGTGCAGGCTTCGAAATCGGGCCACCTCGGCCTGCCGCTCGGATGCGCTGAGATCGGAGCCGTCCTTTACGGTTACGCGCTCAAGCATAACCCCGAGAAGCCGCGCTGGATCGGGCGCGATTATTTCATTCTCTCCGCCGGTCACGGCAGCATGTTCCTTTACGCCTGGTTGAACCTGAGCGGGTACGATTTGCCCATGGAAGAGATCAAGCGTTTCCGGCAACTGCACAGCAAGACGCCGGGTCATCCGGAGTTTTTTGAAACGCCGGGCGTCGAATGCACCACGGGCCCGCTCGGGCAGGGCGTCGCGAATGCCGTCGGCGTGGCGATGGCGGCGAAGATGGCCGCGGCGCGGTTCAACACCCCCGAGCACATGATCTTCGACCAGCACGTGATCTGTCTCGCGGGTGACGGCTGTTTGCAGGAAGGCGTTTCCGCGGAGGCGAGCGCGTTCGCCGGACATTTCGGCCTCGATAACCTGATCCTGATCTACGACAACAACGCCGTCACTCTCGATGCGATGGCGAACGTGACCCAGAGCGAAGACACCGGAAAACGCTTTCAGGCCTACGGATTCGACGTCCAAAAAATCGACGGCCAGGACATGACCGCGTTTTTGAGGGCGTTGAACAAGGCGAAGAAACGCGACAACGGCAAACCGCAGATGATCATGGCCCATACTCTGATCGGGAAAGGCATTCCGGAAGTCGCTGGAACGAACAAGGCACACGGCGAGGCGGGAGTGAAGTATGTGGATGCTGCGCGCAAAGCGCTGGGTTTGCCGGAGGAGCACTACTTCGTTTCCGAGGACGTGCGCGATTACTTCGCGAAGCATAAGAAGGCGCTCCTGCGCCAGTACAAACGCTGGGAGAAGTCGTTCAAGGATTGGGGCGCGAAGAACCCCGAGCAAGCGCGCGAGCTCGATGCCGCGATCGAAAAGAAAGTGCCAGCCGACTTGTCCGACAAGATTCCGGCGTTTCCGGCCGATGCGAAGATCGCCACCCGCAAGGCTGGCAGCGAGGTGCTCCAGCCGCTAGCGAAAGCGCTGCCGTTCCTAACCAGCGGAAGCGCCGACCTCCACGGCTCGACCCTGAACTACATCGAAGGCGCCGGCGATTTTACCCGCGAAAACCACACCGGTCGCAACATCCACTACGGCATTCGGGAACACGGCATGTGTTCCATCATGAACGGCATCGCCTACCACGGAATCTTTCGCGCTTCGGGCGCGACGTTTCTTGTCTTCGCCGATTATTGCCGCGCCGCGATCCGTCTCGCCGCGCTCTCGAAATTGCCGAACATTTACATCTTCACCCATGATTCCATTGGCGTCGGGGAAGACGGGCCGACCCACGAACCGGTCGAGACCGTGAGCGGATTGCGCGTCATCCCGCAGCTCGACGTCATCCGGCCGGCCGATCCGGAAGAAACCGCCGGAGCGTTCGCAGCTGCGGCCCAACGCATCGATGGGCCGACCTTGCTGGCGCTGACCCGTCAGGCGGTTCCGATGTTGAATGAGATCGACGTCAAGACACGGCGCGAAGGCGTGGCGCGCGGTGGCTACATCGCAAAACACGAGAACGGCAACCTGGATCTTATTCTCATGTCGTGCGGGAGCGAATTGCAGCACGCCATGAAAGCCGCGGGCGAACTGGGTGAGGGGACTCGCGTCGTTTCGATGCCTTGCTTCGAGCGTTTCGACCGGCAATCAGCCGCCTATCGCGAAGAGGTTCTGCCAAAATCCTGCCGCCGGCGCGTGGCGATCGAAGCCGGTGTGACCCAGCTCTGGTATCAATACGTGGGCATCGACGGGAAGGTCGTCGGCCTGCATCGGTTCGGCATGAGCGGGCCAGGCGACCTGGTGATGAAAGAGTTCGGCATCGATGCCGCGCACGTCGTGGAAGCCGCGAAATCTTTGTAGCTCTTCTGTAGCCGCTTCGCTATGCGAAGCGCGAGAACGGTATTTTTGTTGCCGAGCGCCGCCCCACGCCGCCCACAGGTCGGCGGCTACAGAAGAGCCACTAGTTCGACTCGCTCACGTTCCGCGCGCGATCTTCGAAGCGCGTGAACTCCTTCAGGAACGTCAGCGCGATTTCGCCGACCGGACCATTACGCTGCTTGGCGATAATCAGCTCGGCTTCCCCGGCCTTCTCGGCGCGAGCGTCTTCGTCTTCCTCGTAAATCTCTGGTCTGACCAACAGTCCCACCAGATCAGCATCCTGTTCGATCGAACCCGATTCCCGCAAATCGCTCAGCCGCGGTTTGCCGCCGGTTCGCGCTTCCGGCTGGCGATTTAACTGGGCGAGAACGAGCACGGGGACTTTCAATTCCTTGGCGAGTCCCTTTAGTCCCGACGAAATCTCGGAGATCTCCAATTGGCGATTGTCCTGGGCTCTGCGGGTGGTCGATCGCAGGAGCTGCAAATAATCGACCACGATCAGCTTGATATCTTTCTGCGCCTTGAGCCGTCGCGCTTTGGCGCGCAATTCCAGAATACTCAGGCTTGCGCTGTCATCGATGTAGATCTGCGCTTCCGCCAGTTTCGAGGCCGCCGCGGTGAGACTCGGGAAATCGCGCTCCGCCAGAAAGCCGTCCCGCACTTTTTGCAGGTTTACCCGCGCGCGGGAGCAAAGCAGCCGCTGCACGAGCTGCTGGCTGCTCATTTCCAAACTGAACACCGCCACCGGGAGTTTCTCGTTGATCGCGACGTGCTCGGCGATGTTCATGGCGAGCGCGGTCTTTCCCATGCTCGGCCGAGCGGCGATAACGATCATCTCGCCCTCGTGCAACCCGTTGGTCATGCGATCCAGCTCGGCGAAACCGGTAGCGATACCTGTAATCCCGCCGCGGCGTTCGTACAGTTGTTCGATCGCCTCGATCGCTTCCATGACCTGGTCCTTCATGGTCAGGACCTGACCTTTGAAGCGATCTTCGCCGACGGAGAAAATCTTCTGCTCTACTTCGTCGAGCAGGTTGTGCACTTCATCCTGCTCTTCGAACGAGCGCCGGACGCTCTCGGTGCAGGCCGCAATAATCTGCCGAAGGATGTATTTGTCGCGGACGATCTCGAGGTAGTAGGTCACGTTCGCCGCCGTCGGCACAAAGGTGAAGAGACTCGTCACAGCGGACGCGCCACCGACCGTTTCGAGCAGGTTCCGATCGCGCAGGACTTGCGTGAATGTGATCAGATCGATGCCTTGTCCCCCGTTCCATAATTCGACCAGCACAAGGTAAATAGTCTGGTGCGCCGGAACGTAAAAATAATTCTCGTTAATTTTCTCGACGCATTCGGCGATAATTTCGCGCGGCGAGATGAGCATGGAACCGAGTACCCCCTGCTCCGCCTCGATGCTGTGCGGCAGCGTCCGGTGAATATCCTGCGAGGAAGATGTGAATGACCCCCCTCCGTTAGGGCCGCCATTCTGTTCCGGCCAGCCTCGGCCGGGCTCACTGCCCGATTTTCTGCGAGACTGCTGACCTCCCCGGAGGGATGGATCAGTAGCCATTTATTTGGTGTCGGTGCGTTTTTTGTACGGTCGCGCTTTTTCCGTGACCTCTCCGGCTGGTTCAGTTGCCGGAGCTTCTTCCTTCGAAGGTTTAACCTGGAAAACAAATTTCGCCGTCACGTCGTGGTGCAACTTGATCGGCACTTCGTGTTCGCCGGTCGTCTTGATCGGATGCTCGAGCACGAGGCGATGACGATCGATCTCGTTGCCCAGCTCGTTCTTCAAGCGCTTCACGAGATCCTGCGCGGTGATCGAACCGAAGGCTTTGCCGGTTTCGCCGGTCTCCAGGGTGAAGACCACGCGCAGCTTGCCGATCCGGCGGGAAAGCTCTTCGGCTTCGTTCAGCTCGGCGGCTTCCCGCGTGGCGCGTTTTGCCTTCAGATTGTCGAGCTGCCGCATGCTCTGCTTCGTGACCTCGTAAGCTTTGCCCTGCGGCAAGAGAAAATTGCGGGCATACCCGCGCCGTACTTTTACGACATCCGCCTCGGCGCCGAGGCCGGGGATGTTTTCGGTAAGAATGATTTCAGTGGAAGGCATAACAGTGGCGCGCCGGAGATTTTCCGAGCGCGCGGAGTGCTATAGAAGCAGTGCCCGTCCAGTCTGTCAACGCGCGATCAAAAATTAAACCATGCCGAGCTTCATCCGCCCGGCTTCGCTGATCATGCCTTGGTTCCACGGCGGGTCCCAGACGAGCTGCACATCGGCTTCATCGACGCCATCGATCGTGAGAATTTTGCTCTGCGCGTCATGCGCAATCGCGGGGCCCATCCCGCAGCCGGGAGCGGTGAGCGTCATCTTGACGTCCACCTTCGTGCCGCCCTCGGGCCGTTTGCTTAACTGGCAATCGTAAACCAAACCGAGATCGACAATGTTCACCGGGATTTCCGGGTCGAAACATTGCTTTAACTGGTTCCAGACCATTTTCTCATCGACCTCGCCTGTGCTCGATGACGCCGGTTTCTCCGCGCCATTTACGGCGGCCGGCTTTTCGAGGCCGAGTGCGTCTAAGTCTTTTTCGGCGACGCGCGAGAGGCCCTGATAAGTCGCGATCGTGTAGCTGCCACCAAGAGTCTGGGTAATGACGCCGGGCGTCCCAGCGGGGATCGTTGTTTTCTGGCCGCTCGGGATCTGAATCGCTTCCACATCCCGCGCCAAAGTGAATTCGGTATTTTCGTGCATGATTTTTCGACGCTATTTTTGAATTACAATCTTCATCTTAGGTCCGGCGTCCTGGCCGGCATTGAGCTGGCTAAAAAGCGTAGGCCCGTTTGCGACCGGAGGGGCCTGTTCGCCGCTCAACGCGGAACGTAACGCTCCCTCCACCAATTGCGCGCAATGAATCTTCACCGGCGGCAGCGCGCCCAACGGCGCAGCCAGTTCTTCGCCCGACATCGACTGCGCTTCGGCGACGGTCTTTCCCGCCAGCATTTCGGTCGCGACGCTCGCCACCGCGATGGCGGTCTGGCAACCAAACGTCTGGAAGGTCGCGCGATCGATGACTTTGCGGCCGCCTTCCTCCTTGAATTTCACCCACATCCGCAGCATGTCGCCGCAATCGGCGCTCCCCACCGTGCCGACAGCGTCCGCGTCTTTCATTTCGCCGAGGTTCCGCGGATTTTTCACCGCTTCCTCGATGCGGGTTTGCAGGTCGTCGCTCATGTCTGCTCCAAATGATACCGCGACAGCGTCGGGTCGACTTCCGCGCCATAGGCGTCGATCCCGCCGCGCAGGCTTTTCACGTTCTCGAAACCATGCCCTTGAAAATAAGCGGCCGCATCCATACTCCGCGCGCCGGTGTGATCGTAAACGACGAACAGATTCGTCCGCGAACCGTTGCTCGTGATTTCCTGCATCAGCTCCTGGGTGAAGAGATGGGCGCCCGGCAGCTTCACGGCTTCGAATTCCTCCCGGGTGCGGACATCGAGCAGGTAAACTGGTTCGCCTCCGGCAATCCGGTCTGCCAACTCGCGCGGTTCGATCTGCATCGCCTGGTCCGCGTCGTGGCTCGTCGTAATGTGTTCGATGACCTCATCGACATTAAGGTTCTCATTTCGGGCGCACACGCCTGCCAGTGTTTCCTCCTGGCTGAAACCGCAGCTCGCGCAGCCGCCGATATGATACTTGCGAAAGAGCGCACGCTGAGCACCCGGGAACTGCGTGAGCAGTTCCTTCATCGTCATGTTGGGATCGATTGAGGCGACCATTGGGGGATTAACGTACCTGTGTGCTCGCGTGTCGCAAGCTCCCGGGTAGGGTAGCGTCTCGCCCGCCGGCGAACGCCTCGCGCGTTCGCGACCTTGTCCAAGATCGTTTCGGCAAGATGCCCAAACCGGCGGACGAGACGCCCAACCCTACCCGAGATTAGAGCTTCCCGGGCTCGGCCAGCAGTTCGACGATCCGCTTCAGCAATCGGCCGGCGCCGCCGCCATCGAGACTACGGTGATCGAAGCTAAGCGTGACCTGCGCTTCCGTACGGGGCACGAATTGCCCGTTACCCTCATCCCACGCGGGAACTTTTTTGCCCATACCGAGCCCCAGCAGCAGCGTCTGGTCCGGCAATGGAATTGGGGTTCCCCATTCCAGGCCGAACGTGCCGAAGTTCGAAATCGAAGCAATTCCACCGGAAGTCATGTCGCCAGTGAGCCGGCGCCGCCGCGCGAGATCAACCAACTCCGTATAACGCTTCGTCAGGTCGGCGAGTGATGTTTTATCGGCATTCCGAATCACCGGAACCATGATGCCGTCCTGCGCTTCCACAGCGACGCCGATGTCGATTGATTCGGAGCGAATGGCGCGTCCGCCAATGAGACGCGCGGCGGCGTTTGGTTGCTCCGCGAGAGCGAGCGCGAGGGCGCGTAGTGCGTAGAGCGCGGGTCCCGGCTTCGGATCACGCTTCGCCCGGTCCTGCAACACGGGATCGAGACAAACGGAAAGGCCAACTGTCGCGAGGGGCCGCGTCCAACTTCGCCGCATCGCATCCGCGACGCCGGTCCGAATCGCGCTCGGTTTTTCCGCCGGCTGTCCTTCAATCCCGCCCAGGAATTTCTCGAGATCCTTGACCGTGACCCGGCCCGCGTTGCCGCTGCCGGCGATCCCTGCCAGATCGGCCTGGGTCAATTGCAGCTCGGCCATGCGCGCGCGAACTCGCGGCGAAAAATAGCCCGCGCCCTTCGTCCCGGCGGGAACGGGCAACACGCCCGCTTGATCGATCTGGAAATGCGATCCGGTTGCCACTTGGGGCAGAGCTGTTTCGTCGACTTGAAAATGCGAGCCGCTTCCGGTTGGCGTTTTCACCGCCGTCGCTGATTCCTCTTCGCGACCGGGAACTTCCTTGGCCACGTCGCCCGTCGGTGGCTGCGGCGCGCGCTTCTGGAAACGCGCGGCATCGGCGTCGCTCGCCTCCACATAACCGAGGACCGAACCGACTGCGTAAGTCCCCTTCACCTCGGCATCGATCTTCGTGATCTGGCCCGCGCACGGCGTCGTCACACCCATGACGGCCTTGTCGGTCTCGACCTCGATGATCTCCTGATCGGCGGAGACTTTGTCGCCCGGCTGGACCTTGATCGCGACGATGGTGGCCTCGGCCATCGATTCGCCGAGCTGTGGCATTGTGATTGGAACTTTCGGCATAAAATTATTCGACGAGAACCTGGCGCACTTTGGCCGCGATCGTCTTCGCGTTCGGCCGATGCTCGCTCCAAAGATTCGGGTGATACGGAATCGGCGTATCCTTCGCATTGATCCGCGCTGGCGCTGCATCGAGCAGGTGAAATCCTTCAGTCGTCACACGTGCGATCACTTCCGCCGTCACCCCGCCCCACGGGAACGCTTCGCCGACGCAAAGCAATCTCCCGGTCCGCGCGACCGATGCGAGCACGGTATCCGTATCGAGCGGCTTGACCGAGCGCAGATCGACCACTTCGATCTCGACGCCCTCGGCACTGAATTGCTGCGCGACCGCGAGCGCTTCATGGACCATTGCGCTGTTGGTCACGATGCTGATGTCGCGGCCGGGCCTGACAATTCGCGCTTTCCCAATTGGTAACTTCTCCGTCGGGAGGGCGTCGGCCTTGAGGTGGTAATAAAGATACTTGTGTTCGCAGTAGATGACCGGGTCGTCGATCGCGACGGCGTCGATCAACATGGTGTAGGCATCTTCGACCGTCGCCGGCGTCAGGACAACCAGCCCGGGATAGTGCGAGTAAATCCCTTCCATGCTCTGGCTGTGGAAAGGACCGCTGCCTTTCGTTCCGCCCGATGGTAGCCGCACAGTGATAGGGCAGGGCGTTTGAGTGCGCCAGAACTGCGTGCCGGCGTTGTTGAGAATTTGGTTGAGCGCGATGCTCGAGAAATCGGCGAACTGCATCTCCACGATCGGCCGCATGCCTTCCATCGCCGCGCCGATCGCAGTGCCGACCATGGCGTCTTCGCTGATCGGCGTGTTCAGGACGCGGCCGGGAAATCGTTCCGCCAAACCTTTTGTGGCTTTGAAGGCGCCGCCGAATTTCCCAGCGATGTCCTGTCCGTAAATGAAGACGCGCTTATCCTCAAGAAGAAGATAAGTCTGCGCCTCGCGGATCGCTTCGAGGTAGGTGACGCTCACGGAATTTGATCGACGAGTTCGCGCGTCGAGACGGCGCACCAATCTTCTTCGCTGCCGACGGGCGCATCTTCCTGCTGTGCAATCGAGACGGCCTCATCGACTTCGGCTACGAGCTCGGCCCGCATTTGCTGCAAGCCTTCGCGATCCAGAAGTTCATGTTCGAGCACAAACTGCTCGGTGCGTTGCAACGCATCCTGGGCGAACGGCTCGCGTTTGATGTCGTCCGTCACGTAGCTGGCGTCGTCATGCTCACCGTGACCGGCGAGACGCAGAGTCGATGCGACGACGAGCTGCGGTGGACGCCCAGCTCGTGCGCGCTTCACCGCGGCGCCGATAACTTCCAGGCACTGCGCCAGGTCGGTGCCATCCACCGAGCTGCCTTCGTATCCGTAGCCTTTCGCGCGATCCACCAGGTCCGCGCAGCCAAACTGGCGGTCGTTCGGCGTGGAGTAGGCGTAATGATTGTTCGTCGCGACCATGACAAACGGCACCCGCTCGACCGCGGCGATGTTCATCCCTTCGTGCGTCGCACCCGTCTGCATGCCGCCTTCGCCAATAGTCGTTAGGCCAATGAAACCTTTCTCGCCCTTCATCCGCTTCGCCAGCAATTTGCCTACTACGACCGAGACCATCGCCCCAAGATGGCTGATCATCGCCAGCTGCCCAGTCAATGGGCAACCGCGATGGATGTTCCCGTCGCGTCCCCGCATCGGGCCACTGCGCGAACCAAGATAAGTCCGCGCCACGTCGACGAGTGGCTCACCGAAAGCAGAGCGCCCCGCCTGGTCGCGGATCAGCGGCGCGAACACATCGCCTTTCTGCAAAAATAGGCCGCAAGCCACGCTGACCGCTTCCTGGCCTTTGCCGAGGTAAACGCCACCGGTAATCAGACCACCGCGATAAAGGCTGGCGAGCTTCTCCTCGAAGATTCGCGTTTGGAGCATGATGCGGAACGCTTCGAGATATTTCTCGTGCGGCGCTGTTTTAGTGGCGTCGCGTTCCGCAGTTTGAAGCATCTACGATTTAGCCATTGAGCCGAAACCGGCGCAAAGTGTTTTTTGGGAGGGCGCCCGTGCCGTAACGCTACCGGCGCGCGGCGCGCCGATGCTCTTCGGCTTCGCTGGCGATGGCGAACTGTCTTTGGCGCGGCGTCTCATGCACCTTCGAGCCGTTGCCGTTTCCATTCGACGATGTCCGCCTCAGCTCACCGTCGCTGCCCCGCTCGGCCGTCAATTTCATCCCGACCAGTTTGCTCACGCCGCGTTCCTCCATCGTCACACCGTAGAGAACGTCGGCTTTGGCGATGGTGCGCTTGTTGTGGGTGATGATGATGAATTGGCTCTGCGAAACGAAGCGTTCCAGCACTTTGATGAAACGGTTAATGTTGCTCTCGTCCAGCGGCGCATCCATTTCGTCCAGGATGCAGAATGGACTTGGCCGCACCATGTAAATCGCGAAAAGCAACGCGACCGCTGTCATCGTCCGTTCGCCGCCGGAGAGGAGCGACACGCTTTGCAATTGCTTCCCGGGCGGTTTCGCTATGATCTCGATGCCGCAATTCAGCGGATCGTTTTCATCCTGAAGCGAAAGATCCGCGCGACCGCCGCCGAACATCTCAGAGAACATTTCGCCGAAATTGATTCGGACCTGGGCGAACGTCTCGGCGAATAGTTTTTGAGTCGTGCTGTTGATCCGGCTAATCACTTCGAGCACTTCCCGGCGCGCCGCGGTCAAATCGTTGTTTTGCGTCTCGAGGAAACGATAGCGTTCTTCGAGTTCATTATATTCGTGGACGGCTTCGAGATTCACCGGGCCCATGTTATCGAGCTGGCGGGTAAGCTCGGCGACTATTTGTTCAAGGTTGGCTTCGCCATCTGGGTGGATCGGCCTCTCGGCGGGCGATGCTGGAACTGACGCGGCTTCGCCGCCAGCATTAGCATCGAGCGACGGAGCGCTCGATCCACCGGCGCGCCTCTTCGTGATGACGCTCAAGGTTTTCTGGAAGGCGAACGTGTCGGCGGCGAACTCGCGCAGGTCCACTTGATACCGGCGCGTCACATGCTCGACCAGGTTCTCGGTGCGCAATTGCAATTGGGTCTGGCGAACTTCTTCCTTGCCGCGCGAATCTCGCAGATTATTTAGCGAATCTCGCAAGGCACGCAGCCGGGTTTCGTGCTCGGTCACGACGGCGAGACGGGCGCTTCGTTGCTCCGCGAGCGTCGCCGCATTTTGCTCGGCCAGCTCCAGTTCCGAGCTGTGCTCCTTAATCCTTGCGTCCGCCTGCTCTGATTCGCGGGCCTGCCGCGCTAGCCGGTCCTGATACGTCGCGATATCGCCACGCCGCGCGGCGACGAGATCAGCCAACTCTGCTTCGCGCGCCGCCATTGGCTCACGATGATGGACCAGACTTTCGTGCCGTTGCCGTTCCGTCGCCACGGCGAGGCGCAACTCGTTCAGTTTTTCCGCGGCTTCTTCCTCTCGCAAACGCGCGTTCTCGCGCGCTTTCTCCGCGCCGGCCTGAAGACCCTGCTCGTTCTCGAGATTGTGGCGATCCGATTGCAGTTCGCGCGCAATCTCCGCGATCCGATTGTCGGCGCTTCGGATTTGTTGGTCGAGCGTTCCCTTCTCGGTTTCGATCTGTGCGAGTCGTCGTTCTTCGTCGGCCACCCTCCGTTCGGCGGAAAGAATCTCCACGCCGGTCTGCGACGATTTTTCGTGCGCTGTCTCATGCGCTCGGCGTGCTTCCGCGACTGCGGCCTCCGAAGATTGCACCTGTTCTTTCGCCTGGTCGCGCGCCAGGACCGCCCCGGCTCGTTCTCGTTCCAGCACCTGCGCTTCCTGATCGAGGGCGGTGATAATCGCTTTCCGTCCCAGGATTGAATCGGTAGCCGTGTTGACCGCTCCACCGAAAATAATTCCTTCTGAAGAAATGAACTCACCGCTGAGCGTCGCGAAGGCGAGATTACGTCCCGACTCCTTCAGTTTCAGGCCGGTGGCGAGATCGAGAACGATCGCCACGTCGCGCAAAAGATTTTTGACGAGTGGCGCGAGTTCCGCCGGCGCGTCTACCTTCTCCACGGCCCACGTGATCGCGCCTTCTGGAAGAGGTGACACCGCCCTCTGGCTCGTCTCTGTGGAAAGGCTGGCGATGGCGAGAGCAGCCTGGCCCAATTTCTGGTCGGCGAGTTTCCGGAAAATATCGGCCACCAAATCCGGAGAACTCAAAACGACGGCGTGCATATTTCGCCCGAACGCAGCTTCCAGCGCCGGAACAAATTCCGGTTCGACATTCAGGCTCGCGACCAACGCACCAGCTAGCGCTGGCCGGATACGTTCCGGGTCGTCGAGTCCTTTCAAGACGGCCTGCGACCCTTTTTCCAAGCCGTGACCTTCCTCCGTCATCTGGCGCAAGACTTCAAGGCGCGCCTGCTTCTCCCCAATCGTCCGCTCCAGCCGTCCGATCTCTTTTTCGGCGGCCACTACCGCCGCTTGAGTCTGCTGCAGGCGTTCTTCGGCCTGGCGCAACGTTTCCTTCCGCTGCTGGGCGGTTTGCCGTTCCGTTTCCATCGCAGCATGCGCGCCGCTGAGGTTCGCGCGGGCGGTCGCCAGATCTCGAGTCGCCTCACCGAGCAGGGTCGCCAGCTCCGCGAGCCGCGCCAAGGTCGCGTCCCGCCGCGCGGTCATTCCGCTCAAATCGGTCTGGAGACTCGCGATTCGACTTTCCAGCTTCAAGAGCGAAGTCTGGAGCGCCTGGAGCTCGTCTTCTTTTTGCAACCGTTCACCGCGTGTGGCCTGCAAAGCCTCGGTTAACTGCTCGACTTCCAGTTCCTTCGAAACCAATAGCTGGTTCGTGCGCGCAATCAGCGCGTCGGCTTCCTGCAGTTGAGTCGCCTGCTCGCTCCGTTTCGTTTCCGCGGCAGCAATATCGCTCGTGTAACGCTCGATCAGCTCGCCGATTTCCTGGGCGCGTTGCCGGTTAAAATCGATCTGGTTCCGAAGTCCCGCCATTTCGCTTTGCAACCGCTGGACTTCCGCGCGGGCGTCGCCGATCTCGCTGTCCACTTGATCGAGGCTGCGACGTTTCGCGGCCAAATCGTTTTCGCCCGCCTCGATTTTGTCATGCGCTTCCTGCTCCGCGTTCTGCAAGCGGGCCATTTCTGTTCGCGCGTGCTCGGCTTCTGCCTCGAGGCCGTCGAGCTGGCGCCGCGAATGGTGGGTGTCGAGGACCTGCAGGTCCGCATGCAATGATTGGTAGCGCCGCGCCTTCCCCGCCTGGCGCTGGAGCGATCCGATCTGCCGCTTCACTTCCTTAATGATGTCGCCGATGCGGAGGAGGTTCGCCTCGGTCGCCTCGAGTTTACGCAGCGCTTCTTTCTTTTGCGTTTTGAATTTCGTGATCCCGGCGGCTTCTTCAAAAACGGCCCGGCGATCTTCCGGTCGCGAGCTCAAGATCAGATCTATCTTGCCCTGCTCCATGATCGAGTAGGCGCTGCGGCCCACGCCCGTGTCGGCAAAGAGCGCCTGGATATCGCGCAGCCGGCAGACGGTCTTGTTCAGCAAATACTCCGAGTTGCCGTCGCGATAGACGCGGCGCGTCACACGCACATCGTGCCAATCCACACCCAGCTCGCTCCCGCAATTCGTGAACGTCAGCGAGACCTCGCCGAAACCGACCGGCTTGCGCGAATCGGTCCCGTTGAAAATAACGTCCGCCATTTCGCCGCCGCGGAGCGCTTTAGCGGACTGTTCGCCGAGCACCCAGCGAACGGCATCGAGCACATTCGATTTTCCGCAGCCGTTAGGCCCCACGATGGCGGTGACGCCTTCGTGAAACTCGAAGATGGTTTTGTCCGCGAAGGATTTGAAGCCGATGAGCTCGAGCGAATGAAGATGCATGAAAAAGCGCGTGGCGCTGGGTAACGCCCAATAAACGACCAATTAGGCGCTACTGACAAGGAAAATATACCATTGGCAGCGGGAGGAACGCAGCCGTGCACAAGATATTGGGCATGGGGCGGCTCTTCTAGCCACTCGCCTGTGCTGGCCGGCGGCCGGCCCGGACTCGGCTCAATACATAGAGAACAGAAGCTACCGCCAGAACGATTCCCGCTACCCTGAGTTCGAACAGAGTAGCGTGCGACAAAATCCAGAGGACCACCGCGACGGCTAATATTGGAATGATTTTTTGGCCCGGGAATGAGAACGGAGTTCCGTCCGAGCGCACATCGCGCCGCATCAACTCGAATGCGGCGGAGCAGCACAGCAAATAGAGAAGCAGCGCCGCGATGTTCGAAAGAATGGCGAGGTACTGAAAGGTGCTGCTGACCGCGAGCGCGAAGGCGATAACGGCGTGCACCGCGATCGCGATGTGTGGCGTCCGGAAACGGGAATGCACCGCGCCCAACTTTTCGGGCAGGATTCGATTCCGGCCGAAAACGTAAAGGGTCCGCGGTGAGGCGAGAATATCGCCACTGACATACCCGAAAGCTGAGATCGCCGTTCCCACCAGGATAAGCGACCGGCCCGCTTGACCAAGAAACCGGGAGGCCGCCTCGGCTAACGGCGCGTCGGTGAACTTCGCCAGATCCGGGCCGAGGACTCCTTGCGCGACGAGTTGAATCGCCATGTAGAGAGCGGTTGTGATCGCGAGCGCGAGGAAGATCGATTTGGGAACGGTGCGCGCCGGATTTTTGACCTCGCCGCTGGGAACGAGGGCTAGCTCGATGCCCATGAACGCGAAGATCAAAAGCAAAACGGTTTGTCCGACCGATTCACGGTCGGGCCAGGCGGACCAACCGAGGGCGTCGCCTTTGATGAAGAAAACGCCAACGCCGATAAAGAGCAGCAGCGGGAGCAGCTTTGCCACCGTCATGGTGGCGACGGTTCTGGCGCCGGCGCGAACCCCGCGAATGTTGATGAACGCCAGGCTGGCAAATATCAGCAACAGGACGAACGAACGTCCCAGCCCGCTTCGGACGGCCGGAGCAATCACACCCACCGCCGCGGCCACCGCACTCGCGACTCCCGCCACGGCGAGGACATTCGTCAACCAAAGCAGCACCCCCGCGAGAAATCCGACGTACGAGCCGAACGCCACTTCGACGTAAGCGTAGAGACCGCCGGTGAGAGAGACGCGACTGCCTGCGATGGCGAACGACGTGACGATTAGCGCCATCGCGATCGCGCAAATAATAAAAGCAATCGGGGCGGCCGGACCCAACCCAGCGGCAACTCCGGCGGGCAGGACGAAAATTCCGGCGCCGACGGTGGCATTGATGATACTGGAAGTCAGCGTGGGAACGCCGAGAGCGCGGATCAGCTTTTCATCGGATTGCCGACCGCGATCCTTTTCCATAATCGCTCAGGCTCAATGAGCCGGCGCGCGGACGCAACGCGCAATTGTCGAAGTCACCAAAGTTGGTTTAGCATGCTCGACCATGCGCCCATCTCATCTTGAAGATTATTATGCGTTCCTGCGCTTCGCGAGCGTTTCCACCGACGATCAGTTTAAGGAAAAGGTGAACGACTGTGCGCAGTGGGTTGTAAAAAAATTGGAGAGCATCGGGCTCGAAACGAAACTCGTTCCAACGGCTGGCCATCCGGTTGTTTGGGCGAAGAACAAGCACAAGCCGGGTCGCCGCAGCGTGATGATTTACGGCCATTACGATGTCCAGCCGCCGGATCCGCTCGCGCTCTGGGACTCGCCGCCCTTCGAACCGGTCGAGAAAAACGGATACGTTTTCGCGCGAGGGTCGACGGACAATAAAGGCCAGATCTTGTCCCACATTCTTGGCGTTCAGGAAGCGATGGAGCAGGACGGCGACCTGCCGGTGAACCTGCATTTCGTCATCGAAGGCGAAGAGGAAATCGGCAGCGGGAATCTCCCGAAATTTCTTTCCGATAATCGCGACGCTTTGAAATGCGACGTCGCGGTCGTATCCGACACCGGGATGGTGGCGCGCGGCGTGCCGACCCTCAGTTACGGACTGCGCGGCGTCACCGCACTCGAGATTAAGATCACCAGCGCGAAGATGGATCTGCACTCGGGTGTATTCGGCGGTTCGGTCGCGAATCCAATCACGGCGCTGGCGCGTTTGCTCGCCACGTTGCATGACGAAAACGGGCACGTCACCATCGAAGGGTTCTACGATAAGGTGAAGCCCCTCGAAAATTGGGAGCGCAAAGCGTGGCAGGAATTGCCGATCGATGGCGACGAGGCAATCCAGAAGGAGACGGGCGCGCCGGCACTTTTTGGCGAGAAGGGTTACACAACGTTTGAACGGATCTGGGGACGGCCCACCGCGGAGATCAACGGCATTGGCGGCGGTTACCAGGGCATGGGAACCAAGACCGTGATTGCAAGCCACGCGATGGCAAAGCTGACCTTCCGCCTCGTGCCGAACCAGGAAGGCGACGAAATCCTCGGGCTCGCCGAACGGCATCTCAAAAAACATTTGCCGCCGGGCGTGACGATGGAAATCACACGCGGGCACAGTGGACCCTGGTATCTCACCGATCCTAAATCCGGAGTCGGGAAAGCGGCGCAGCGTGCGTTGCGTGCGGCCTTCGGCAAAGATCCGGCCTTGATTCGTGAAGGCGGCAGCATCCCGATCGTGTCGCAATTCCGGACCATTCTTGGGGTCGAGACGCTGTTGATGGGACTGGCGTTGCCCGATTGCCGCGCCCATTCGCCGAACGAGAATTTCCCGCTCGAGAATCTCGAAGGCGGCATTCGCCTGAACAAGGCGGTGCTGGCCGAGCTGGCGAAAAAGTAGTTCTTGGGCGTCGCAACGTGCGTGTCATCGACGGCGAGGGACCTCGCAGGCGCTTACCCGCTACCGCGAAATATCCCGCGTCTCCGTTGTGGTGCACCTGGCGTTTGGCGAAAGCCCAAATTGCAACTGTGAGGTCCCTCGCCGTCTGCGCGGCTCGGAATGACAACGCTGATAAGCCCGTTTCTCGTTGCAGCGCTTGTGCTACGTTCCGGCTCCCAATGCGAGAGCTTCGAATAGTATTGATTGTTTGCGCGATGTTGACCGGGTTCGCCGTCCGCGCATCCGCCGAGGAATCGTTCGGCGACAAGCTTAAAAAAGTCTTCGCGCCCACGCCGACGCCAACTCCACGCAAACACACGAAGAAAAAAACGACGGCCGAGAAATCGCCGACGCCGAAACCGAGCGCAACGCCGGAGAAATCGCCCTCGCCGAAGAAAAAAGCGGCTGTGAGTCCGACCCCGTCGGAAACGCCATCTCCGAGCGCGTCTTCTTCAGCGAAAAAGAAAAAGTCTTCACCGAGCCCGACACCGGAATCCTCTCCGAGCGCGTCGAGCAAGAAGAAGAAACGCAAGGCATCGCCGACTCCGAGTCCAGCGACGAGTGAATCGCCCGCGCCTTCGGCAAGCCCGAGCCCGACGCCCGAGTCGGGTGACACTCCGAAGCCGAGCCCATCAACGTCCCCATCCCCAAAGAAAAAAGGTGCGCCCGCCACCGTTCTGGCGAGCGAGATTGTCGATTACGAAAAATATCCGGAACACATTCGGAATGTAACCGACATCGCGCTCGATCTGACCCGACGCAATCTCGATTACAGATATGGCTCGGCCGATCCGGCGAGCGGCGGGATGGATTGCTCCGGGTTCGTCTTCTATGTCCTCACTCAAAATGGCGTCCGCGATGTGCCGCGCGATTCGAGCCAGCAATACGTCTGGCTGCGAAAGGCGGGAACATTCAGGGCCGTCAACAGCCGCCATGAGGACACCTTCGAACTCGACGAACTCGTCCCGGGCGATTTGCTTTTTTGGACGGGCACCTACAGCATCGAGCGCGATCCGCCGATTACGCATGCGATGATTTATCTTGGCCGCGAGAAGGGCACGAACCATCGCATCATGATAGGCGCGAGCGACGGGCGGACTTACAAAGACGAATCGCGCTACGGTGTCAGCGTCTTCGACTTCAAAATCCCGAAGCCGGCAAAAAGTGATGACGGAAAGTCAGGTCCCAACTTTATCGGGTACGGGCATATTCCTGGGTTGTAGATTTCTTCACCAAAGAGCGGCGATTTGAAATCGCCGTCTTACTTGTTCGGCGGTGTAAACCGCCGTTGTTGAGGCGTCGGCGAGATGCCTCGTGCATTCTGAGGCGGGATCGAATATTTCAAATCGCGCCGATGTTTGGACCACGCGGCGGCGACGAGCAGAACGACCAACAAAATAATGAGGCGTTGCTCGGCGGACGTGAGAACGAAAAGATTGAAGATGCGTTTCACCGGCTCGCGTAACGAATAGGATCCACCAAACAGGCCGCTCGAAATCCTTCCAGCCGGAGGCGGCACGAGTCGCATTCGCCGCAGGCAACGCCGTGGGCTCCGGGATCGTAACAGCTGCGAGTGAGCGAGAAATCGACTCCGAGTTTCGTTCCCGTTCGGATGATTTCCGCCTTTGACATCGAGATGAGGGGAGCGTGAATCTTGAAGCGAATTCCCTCTACGCCCGCTTTTGTGGCCAGGTTCGCCAGCCCTTCGAACGCGGAAATGAATTCCGGCCGGCAGTCCGGGTA
>JALYIN010000111.1 GCA_030775765.1 Verrucomicrobiota bacterium | reverse complement strand
CACCAGCGCTTTGTAGGAATCGGGTTTGATCTTCAAGAGGAGGTCGCCCTTCTTCACCACTTTACCATCCTCCACCGGTAACTCCGTAATCTCCCCGGCCACCTCGGGCGAGATCTTCACCTCGGTTTCCGGCTGGATTTTCCCGGTGGCCGAGACGGTTTGCACGATAGTCCTGCGAATCGCTTTCTCTGTCGTTACCGGGATCGGCTTCTCGCGCTTGCCCATGATCGAGGCGACGACGATCCAAAGCAGGAGCAGCCCGATGGAGCCGAAAATGATGTAGCGCTTGCGGCGGGAGCGCTTCTTTCGCGGCGTATGGGCGGGGGTGGCGACTTGGTGCATGTCAGTTGGAGGGCTGGTCGGGGCGATAGGGATCGGACCCTTTAGAACTCTAGATAGCAAATCTCGTTCACTCCAAAATTACAATTTCCACCAAATCCGCCATCTCGGCGGATATTGACACTCATCTCTATATAGATGCAACTACGAGATCGCTTGGATTCAAGCCTTTCCTGGCCGCGGGTGAACTCGCAGCCGCCGGGGTGCTCCGGGCCCGAACCTGGCCGACCGCCCACGCCGCATGCTCCGCGATGAGCGGCTCCGGGTCCATCGCCGCTCGTTTCAGCGCGGCCAGGTCGCTCTCATCGCCGACGTTCCCGAGCGCCACACAGACATTTCGAAGGAATCCGCGCCGCTTGATTCGCTTGATCGGCGAGCGGCGAAAGAGTCTGCGAAAAGCTCCTTCATCGAAGGCGAGATAATCGCGCAAACGCATGCCCACCGCTGGGCCGGCAGCGAACGCTCCTTCGCGGGAGACCGCCGCGAACCGATTCCATGGGCACGCGTCGAGGCAATCGTCGCATCCGTAAATCCGGTCGCCGATGAGCGGCCGCAATTCGAGCGGGATCGAACCTTTTAGCTCGATCGTCAGGTAGGAAATGCAGCGGCGCGCATCGAGCCGATGTGGCTCCGTGATCGCGCCGGTCGGGCAGGCGCTAATGCAGCGCTGGCAACTTCCGCATCGTGGCGGCTGCGGTGGGTCACTCGGAAGGTCGAGCGTCGTCAGGATTTCGCCGAGGAAAAACCAGGTCCCGAGCTTCGGATCGATCAACATCGTGCTCTTGCCGTGCCAGCCAATGCCAGCCTCAGCCGCGTGATCGCGCTCGAGGATCGGGCCCGTATCGACGTAACATTTCTGGGTTCCTCCCAGCTCGGTGAGAAACGCGCTCAGCTGCTCGAGTTTCGCCAGCATCAGGTCGTGGTAGTCGTCGCCCCAGGCGTAGCGCGCAATGCGGCCCGGCGTTCGGGGCGCCGTTTCGGTTCCCTGCCAGTAATTGAGCGCGACAATCATGATCGACCGCGCACCGGGCAAGACCTGTTGCGGATCGCCGCGCTTTTCCGCGCCGCGTTCCATCCATTGCATTTCGCCAGCGGCTCCTTCGCGTAACCAGGAACGAAATTCTTCCGCGTGGGCCGGTGAAGCGGCCTTTGCGATCCGGCACGAATCGAAGCCGAGCGCTTTCGCCCGAGCGACTATCTCTTCCCTGGTAGAGGCAATCGCGATCATTGTTTCTCAATCTGATTCAAAATTTTCGTCGCCACTTCATCATGAGTGAGGAGGGAGGTGTCCACCTCGATGTCGGCCGCCGCCCGGTAAAGGGGCATCCGCACTTGTAACAATTCCGCCAGGGTCGCCCGCGGATTTTCCGTGCGCAAGAGCGGGCGGGTCGCCCGGCGGTTAATGCGCCGGAAGAGGGTTACTTCGTCCGCCTCCAGATGGACAACGGTACCGAGTCCGCGCACAAGATCGCTATTCTCCGGCCGAAGGAGGATTCCGCCGCCGGTAGTGATGATGGCACCCCTTCTGCCGGCTAATTCCCGAAGCGCGTCGGTCTCTGCCTCGCGAAATGCTTCCTCGCCCTGAGTCTCGAAGATTTTCGAAACCGTGAGGCCTAATCGGGCTGCGACCATCTCGTCTGTATCGAAGCGCGGGAGGCTGGTCATTCGCGCCAGTGTCCGGCCAACGGAGGATTTTCCCGCTCCCATAAACCCGATCAGCACGATGGCGTCGCCGCGTTCCTTCATTCGAAAAAGCTCTTTGCAAGCAGAGCAGTTCTAGGGAAGTGATGAAAGTCTATCATGTCTGAGGCCAAAAATTCCGGCGCGCGCGTGGCTGTCATTATGGGAAGCACTTCGGATTGGGAGACGATGCGGCACGCGGTCGAGCTCGTCGAGGAACTTGGGGTGCGGAACGAACATCGCTTCGTATCGGCGCATGGCACGCCCGAGATGATGGCCGAGTACGCGCGGACCGCGGCGGAACGGGGCCTGGAGGTAATCATCGCCGGGGCAGGAGGCGCCGCCCATTTGCCTGGAATGATCGCAGCCCACACCTGGCTGCCCGTCCTCGGGGTTCCGGTCGAATCGCACGCCCTGCACGGAATGGATTCCCTGCTCTCTATCGCCCAGATGCCCGCGGGTGTGCCCGTGGGGACGCTTGCTATCGGCACCGCAGGGGCGACGAACGCGGCCTTGCTGGCCACGAGCATTCTGGCCCTGAGCGACGAAAAGATCCGGAAGAAACTCGAAGCGTTTCGAAAGCGGCAAACCGACGCGGTGCTGACGCAACGCGTGCCATGACAGGCCGCTTCCTGCCCGGCGCGACCATCGGTTTGATGGGGAGCGGCCAGCTCGGCCGCATGTTCGCCGTCGCCGCCCGGCGGATGGGTTATCGAGTGCACGTTTTCAGTCCCGAAAAAGTTACGCCGGCCGGACAGTTCGCCGACCGCGAAGTGACCGGCGCCTACGAAGATGAAGCGGCCGTCCGAGGATTCGCGAAAGAACTGAATCTCCTGACCTTCGAGTTCGAAAACATTCCGCGCCAAACCGTCGATTGGTGCGCGGCGGAATGCGAAGTGCGGCCCGCCAGCTCGATCCTGCACACCGCGCAGAACCGGCTTCGCGAAAAAGATTTCCTCTCCCGGGCCGGAATTCCGGTCGGGCCCTATCGAGCGGTGCGAAGCGCGGCGGAGTTGAGGGCCGCCATTCGTGAAATCAAAACTCCTGCGATCCTGAAAAGCGCTGCCTTCGGTTATGACGGGAAAGGACAACGCTTCATCGAGCAACCCCCCGACGCCGAGGAAGTCTGGCGGGAGCGACCCGGCGACGAATTGATCCTGGAAAGCGCGATCGATTTCGAGAAAGAGCTGTCAGTGATCGTGGCCCGTGGGCCCGACAGTTCGATCGCCGCGTTCCCAGTTTGCGAAAACATGCATCGCCATCACATCCTCGACATCACCGTGGTTCCTGCTCGGATTGCGCCCGAGGTGGAAAAATCGGCAACCGAGCTTGCCCGGGCCATCGCGGCGAAAATCGATCTCATAGGTTTGCTTGCCGTGGAAATGTTCCTGCAGCGCGATGGCGACCTGCTCGTAAATGAGCTGGCGCCGCGTCCCCACAACTCCGGGCATTGGACCATTGAAGGCTGCGCGACGAGTCAGTTTGAACAACACGTGCGGGCAGTCTGCGGCTTGCCGCTCGGGTCCACGCAGCTTCTTTCGCCCTCGGCGATGGCGAATCTGCTGGGCAACCTTTGGGAGAGCGGCGAGCCGAACTGGGCGGCTGCGCTCGCCGTCCCGGGCGTGCGCTTGCACCTTTACGGGAAACATCAGCCCCGGCCGCGACGCAAAATGGGGCATCTTACTGCGCTCGGGTCGACCGCGGAGGCTGCAATCGCCGCCGTCACGAAAGCCCGCGATGCCCTCAGCCAGCAGAACGCGTGAAGACGGACATCGTTTCGGCTGGAACAGACGGCGAAGCCGTTCGCCGCGCCGTTGAGTTATTAAGGGGAGGGGAGGCCGTCGCGCTCCCGACGGAAACGGTCTATGGGCTCGCAGCCGATGCATTGAGGGAAGAAGCCCTGCTCAAGATCTTTCAGGCCAAGTCCCGACCCCAGTTCGATCCGCTCATCGTTCATCTTCCGAACGCCGAGGCAATCGGGCGGGTCGCGATTATCGACAAGCCGGTCATGCCCCTCTTTGAGCAATTACGGAAACATTTCTGGCCCGGCCCCTTAACCTTTATTTTTCCGCGTCGCGCGGTCATTTCAGATTTGGTCACCGCGGGCCTCAGGACGGTGGCTGTTCGACTTAGTGCGCACCCGGTTTTCTCTGAAATCATCCGGACATTTGGCGGCCCGCTAGCGGCCCCGAGCGCGAATCAGTTTGGGCGGATCAGCCCGACAACGGCCGCGCATGTTCGGGAGGAACTCGATGGCCTGGTCCCATTGATCGTCGATGCCGGTCCGACCACGCACGGACTTGAATCGACGATCATCGCACTTCGAAACGGCCGAATCGAGATTTTAAGGCGCGGCCCCGTGACGCAGGAACAGCTGGCAGAATTCGGCGAGATTGCCGAGATCGGGCCGACTTCGCATCCGGAGGCCCCGGGGCAGCTCCCGTCGCATTACGCTCCCAGAACGCCCCTCGTCCTGGTCGATGATGCGGCGACATTTACCTGTCCGGCCGGTAAACGTTGCGGATTGCTCGCCTGGAATAGGCCGGAGCAGGACGAGTTTGCCGAGGTGAGGCGCTTGAGCAAACGGCTCGACGTCGCCGAGGCTGCTACGAACCTTTTTCGCTATTTGCGCGAACTGGATGGGCAAAGCCTCCATCTCATCGTGGCCGAGAAAGTGCCCGAGCCAGGTCTCGGTGCGGCAATCAACGACCGGCTTCGGCGCGCATCGACCGTCTAACCTTTGTGCGCGATGGCCGCTTCGATAAAGCCTTTGAAAAGCGGGTGCGGCTTGTTCGGCTTGCTCTGGAATTCCGGGTGATACTGGCAAGCCAGGAAATACGGATGATCGCGCAGCTCGATTAACTCGGCCAGGGAACCGTCCGGCGAAGTGCCGGAAATGGTGAAACCTTTTTCACCCATGCGTTCGCGATACTTCATGTTAAACTCGTAGCGATGTCGGTGTCGCTCGAGCACTTCGGCGTCGCCGTAGATTTTTTCGGCCACTGTTCCCTTCGCGATCTTCGTCGGCCAGGTGCCGAGGCGCATGCTGGCGCCTTTGTTCTTCACGTCGCGTTGATCGTCGAGCAGGCAGATAACGGGGTCCGCCGCGTTTTCGTCGAACTCGGTGCTGTTCGCTTTTTCCAGGCCGCAGACGTTGCGCGCGAATTCGATCGTCGCGACCTGCATGCCGAGGCAAAGCCCGAGATACGGAATCTTGTTCTCCCGGGCGAAGCGAGCCGCACTGATCTTTCCTTCCACGCCGCGCTCGCCAAAGCCGCCCGGGATCAACACCCCGGCAACATCCTTCAGATGGCCATCGACGCCGCCTTCGAGCTTTTCCGCGTCGAGCAATTCCAACTGGATGCCGCAATCCTGGCTCGCCGCCGCGTGGGTGAGCGATTCGTAGATGCTCTTATACGCATCCTGCAAATCGATGTATTTGCCGACGACCGCGATCTTCACCTGCTTCTTCGGGCTTACTACGCGCTCGACGAATTTCCGCCAGTTCGCGAGGTCCGGTTTCAGCGCCTCAACGTGGAGAAGCTCGCAGATCAGATCGTCGAGGCCCTCTTCGTTGAGCATCAACGGCATTTCGTAAATCGTGTGTTTTACGTCGCGCGCTTCGATCACGCCGCGCGGTGAAACGTTGCAGAACATGGACAGCTTCTCGCGCAGCTCGGCATCGAGCGGATGCTCCGTCCGGCAGAGCAGCACCTGCGGCTGCAGACCGATCTCGCGCAGCTTCGCGATGCTCTGCTGAGTTGGTTTCGTCTTCAGCTCGCCCGCCGCCCGGATGTAAGGCACGAGCGTCACATGAACGTTGACCACATTCTGCGCGCCCACTTCGAGAATGAATTGTCGGATCGCTTCAAGGAATGGCAAACCTTCGATGTCGCCAGTTGTGCCGCCGATTTCCGTGATCACGACGTCGGCTTTGCTTTCGGCGGCGACTTCGCGAATGCGGTTTTTGATTTCGTCGGTGACGTGCGGAATCACCTGCACGGTTTTCCCGAGATAATCCCCGCGGCGTTCCTTGAGGATCACGTTTTCGTAAACCTGGCCGCTGGTGAGATTATTGTGGCGGGAGAGGACGCAATTGGTGAAGCGCTCGTAATGGCCGAGATCGAGATCGGTCTCGGCGCCATCGTTGAGCACATAAACTTCGCCGTGCTGGAAGGGGTTCATCGTCCCTGGATCGACATTCAAATACGGATCGAATTTTTGAAAGACGACGCGCAAGCCGCGCAATTCGAGAAGCGTCCCGAGCGAAGCCGCCGCCAGGCCTTTGCCTAACGAACTCACCACTCCGCCGGTAATAAAAATATACTTCATCTCGATCGCTTTCGGGTCCCGACACGCCGGCCGGCGGGGGTCATCAAGCGCTCCATCGTACGAGCGTCCTCCGGCGTGTCGACGCCGGGCGATCCGCTGCCAGTCATGACCACGTGAATTCTTACTCCATTCTCGAGCGCACGCAATTGCTCGAGGGATTCCGCCCGCTCCAGCGGCGACGTTTTCCAGCGCACGAAGCGAAGGAGAAGATCGCGCCGGTAACCGTAGATGCCCTGGTGACGAAAGTATTGCGACTCAGTCGAAGCCTCGCGGACGAACGGGATTGCCGCCCGAGAAAAATAGAGCGCCTCGCTTTTCTGGTTTACCACCACCTTGACCTGATGCGGCGATGCCGCTTCGCGCGAATCGGCGAAGGGATGCGCGGCGGTAATCATTTCGAGTTTGCGGTCCCGCTGCAGCTCGCGCACAAGGCGATCGATCAATTTCGGATCGATCAACGGCTCGTCGCCCTGGATGTTAATGACATGAGCGAACGCTTTGAGCCTAGCCGCCACCTCCGCGATGCGATCGGTGCCGCTCGCGTGATTAGGCGCGGTCATCGCTACCTCCGCGCCCCAATCGAAGGCGGCCTCGGCAATACGGAAATCGTCCGTGGCGATGATGAGGCGATCGAGTCTCTTCGCGCGCCGGCAACGTTCCCAAACGTGACGAAGCAACGGCTTACCCGCGATCTCATGCAATGCTTTGCCGGGAAACCGCGTAGAGTCCCAGCGCGCGGGAATAATGCCGACGGCTTTAGACATGGTTCACCTTGCTTCTCTTCACGTCGAATGCTGGAGGATAATGTCGGCTGCATCGGCGATATCGCGGGCGATCCAGTCGGCCCCGGTATTCGGCTGCCTCGTCCCATATCCGGTTTGCACGAGAATCGTTCGCACGCTGGCGTTCCGCCCGCAGCCGATATCGCTCGCCTTGTCGCCGATCAGGAAGGAGCGGCGCAGATCGAGATGGTGATCGCGTTGCGCCTCGAAGATCATGCCGGGTCCGGGCTTGCGCCGAATGGAATCGCTCGTCGACAAGTCAGAGCAATGATAACTCGCATCGACCAAACCTTCGCCGAGCTGGCGCAGAAACTCGGCTTCGACGGCTCGATACTCAGCCTCGCCAAAATAGCCGCGCCCAATTCCGCTCTGGTTCGTGATGACCACCAGCTTGTAACCATTTTGCTTCAGGCGGCCCAACGCTTCGCGCGCCTGGGGGAATACGTCCACCTTGGCCGGATCGCCGCAATAATCGACGTCGCGCATCAGGGTGCCGTCGCGATCGAGAAATACAGCAGGCCAGCCTTCGTTAGGCGAGCCGATCATTTTGAAAGCTCGCTCTCAATTCTTCCGGCGTGACGGTGGCCGTGCCGACCTTTCCTACGACAACCGCGCTAGCGTGGTTCGCGATCTCCGCTGCTTCCACCGAGGTCGCTTCGCAGGAGAGAGCAAGCGTAAAGAGCGCGATGGCGGTATCACCGGCGCCGGAAACATCGAACACTTGTCTCGCCTTTGTCGGAATGTGATGCGGCTTGTTGCCGCGCTCGAAAAGCATCATGCCTTGTTCGCCCAGGGTGATCAGGACCAGTTTTGTTTGCCACTTCTCCAGCAAGACTTCGCCAGCCTTCAGCAATGGTTTGTCTTTCATGGGCGTTGACGCCGGATCGCTCGACGACAACCCGGCGGCGAGAAACGCTTCGTTCCGGTTCGGCTTCACCGCCGTCACGCTCTTCCATTCGATCGGGTGATGCGGATTCGGATCGCCCGTGACGATCTTACCAGCCGCGAGCGCCTCGTCGCAAATCCGGCGGACGAGCTCGCCGGCCAGGAACCCCTTTCCATAATCCTCGAAGATGATCGCGTCGGTTTTGGCAAGCTGACGTTTGACGTTGCGAACGATCTCCGAGACTTGTGCCGGGGTAGGGGAACGCAATTGCTCGCGATCGACCCGAACGACCTGCTGGTTGCGCGCAATGATCCGGGTTTTGACGATGGTGGGAAAACCGGGATCCTCGACCGCGCTTTTCGTCTCGATCTTTTGCTTCTCCATTAATTCGCGGAGCTGCCGGCCGCCGCGATCGGAACCGAACATCCCGACCACCGCGACGTGCCCGACGAATTCGCGCAGATTCCGCGCGACATTCGCAGCGCCCCCGGGATAAAAGCTCTCGCCTGTGACTTCCACTACCGGCACCGGCGCTTCGGGAGAAATCCTCTTCACCCTGCCCCAGACAAATTCGTCCAGCATCAAGTCGCCGATTACGAGGATGCGTTTCGTCCCCGCCCGATCCAGGATTTCCTTAAGCCGTCGCGCGTTCATTGAGCGGCGCGCCTCGCAGCGAAAGTTCCGGCTAAATGCCGCCAGCGGGCAGGGTTGTTGCGATTCAGAGTCAAAATCTTAGGCCGGTAGATTTGTGCGGTAGAGACTTCTGTTTACTGTTAGGCCATTAATCCTGAATACGAAGGCGAAATCAACAGTCGAAGAGCACGATGATACCATTCGTTAAAATTTCCAAACTCACAGGCGCCGTCTTGGTGGCCATCACGCTTTCGATCCAGGCCGCGGAGGCCCCGAAACGGGTGGACGTGAAACAGCTTTCGAAAAAAGTCGAGGACGTCGTGGTGCCGCTGCCGAATGAGGTTTTTGGCGCGCTCAATAAACTTGGCGGCGTGAACTGGCGCGAGTACGTCCGCAACGACAAGGGCACTAATTTTACGGAGCGGCCGCGGATCGCTCTGCTCCTCGGCGCGGTGATCGCCGACGGCTTCATCGCGGTGCAGGCCGAGGACGCACCTACGGTGAAGGAGATCGGACAGCGCGTGCTGACGTTGTCGAAGGCGATCGGCGTTAGCAGCTCGATCACGGCCCATGCGAAGGCGATCACGGACGCGGCGGATAAGCGCAATTGGGCCAGCGTTCGCCAGGAACTCGATCGCACCCAGAACAGCGTCCAGCAGGCAATGAACGAAGTGCACGATGAGAAGTTGTCTCAACTCGTCAGCCTCGGCGGCTGGCTACGCGGGACGGAAGTCCTGACCACGGTCGTGGCGAAACGTTATTCCGAGGAAGGCGCGGAGCTCCTCCATCAACCGGACCTGGTCAATTACTTCGAGACCCGGTTGCAGGCGATGCCGGAGTTTAACCTGAAGTTACTCCAGGATATTCATGCGGCCTTAATCGAAGTGCGACCGCTGATCGATGTCGGCGAGGCCCACATTCCGCCGGCATCCGTGAAAAAGATCAACGACATCACCACCCGGCTTGGCGATGCCATTACCAAGAAAACCCCCTGAACTTTTCATGACTTCTTTCTTCAAGACGGCGTTGCGGTTCAGCCTTCTGGCTGCCCTTGCTTTTATCGCGGTGCCGGCCGGCCGTGCCTCAGTCGACGACGCGCAATCGTTCGCGCTGCAAGCCGCTGAGCCGTACGTCAAAGAGGGTTTCCAGGTCCGGGAAGATTACTGGGGCGGCGATCTGGCGGCCGGTGAGAAGAAGGCTGTGCGCCAGCAATTGTTCAAGGGGAACGAATATTGGTTCTGGCTCGGCACGGAAGTAGAAGCAGCGAAAGTTTCCGTCCACATCTACGATTCGGAGGGGAAACTGGCCGAGATGCCGGATAGCTGGCAGAAAGGTCATTTTGCCGCGGCGCACATCACGCCGAAAAACACCGGCAGTTATTTCATCATCGTCGAGATTGAGCAGTCGCCGGAAGAACGGACTCACTGGGCGCTTGTTTACGGATTCCGCTAGTGGCATCTTCTCCCCAGGGAGCGGCGGTTTGAATCGCGGGGCTATTTGAAAGTCGCCCTTCCTTGAAATGACAGAAACGCGCACGCTGCAATTCGATAGCGCCCGTTCCGTGCAATCGCTTTACGCGAACGACCTCAAACTTCTCAAGACGCTCGAGGATTCGCTCGGGGTGAAAGTGACGACGCGCGAAGGCTGGGTGAAGCTGGAAGGCGAAACCCGGCAGGTCGATCAGGCCCAACGTGTCTTCGAACAACTCGAGCAGGCGCGGCAAAAGGGCGTCGACATCCACAAACA
>JALYIN010000110.1 GCA_030775765.1 Verrucomicrobiota bacterium | reverse complement strand
ACCTTACTCGGCGCCGGCCCGCCAATTCGCGGGTCCGAGCAGGAGCTTTTCGAATAGCAACGCGCGGTTCAACGCCCCGGCACACTTCTCATCTGCGCCGAGCTTCCAGAATCGGAGCTATGTGGCGGCAGGACCACGCATTTCTCCGCGCACTGAGTTTCGGAATCCGACGTATATCGCGAATCGCACGCGTTTCTCCGATAACCGCACGGAGGCCTTTAACGCCCGGACTGCCTTGCAGGCGGATGCGCGGCTGGCGGCAGGCCGCATCCCGCGCACTCACGCCCAGGCTTTCAACAGCAGCCGGGAACACGTGTTCACCCAACGCAGTGCAAACTGGCGCCGGAACTGGGACCGCAGCCGCGACCATTGGTGGAACGGGCGGCGTTGTCATTTTCGTAACAATGTCTGGGTGATTTATGAGCCGCTCTTCTGGTATCCGTCTTATGGTTACTATCCGTACGGCTCTTATTACGACTCGACCTATTATGACGACAGCTATGCATCGGATCAGTCCAAGCCCGCGACCTACACTAACCAGCCGGATTACTATCCCGGCTCTCGCGTGAGCAATGTTCAGAGCGCCCTGGCGCGCGAAGGATATTACGACGGCCCGATCGACGGCCGGCTCGGCAATGCGACCCAGAAGGCGTTGCGACGTTATCAGCGCGACCACGGCCTCGAGGTCACCGGCGGCATCAGTCGCGGGGTGATCGAAGCGCTCCGGTTGCGATAGAGTCGAGGAACGCATTCCCCGCCGGAATCAGAAAGAAGCGATGCGCGTAACGACGACGCGCTAATTGCGAAACCGCGGCGACGAGCGAAATTCTTCGCGATGTCGTTCGCACAGGTTCTCGATAATTTGGCGCTCCAGAAGTCGCCGCTTTTACGGCGCTTCAAGGAGTTGATCTCGCCGAAAACGGATGCGGGCCTGGAAACGCTGGCGCAAGAGGCGCACGCGCTAACGCTGATGAACTTTGGGCGCACGATGCGGCTCTTCGCGCCGCTCTATCTTTCAAACGAGTGCATTAATAATTGCAGCTACTGCGGTTTCTCCCGGGATAATCCGATCCTGCGCGTGACCCTCAGTGTCGAGCAGGTGATCGCCGAGGGCCGGCACCTGGCGAAGGAGGGTTTCCGGCAGGTTCTCCTCGTCGCGGGCGAACATCCGAAATTTATCAGCCAGAATTATCTGGCGGGTTGCGTCCGCACTCTGGCCCCGGAGTTTTCGTCGATTTCGATCGAGGTCGGCCCGATGGAGACGTCGGATTACCGTCCCATTGTCGAGGCCGGAGCCGAAGGCCTCGTCGTCTACCAGGAAACCTACAACCGCGAAACGTACGCGGAACTGCACACGTCGGGACCGAAACGCGATTTCAACTGGCGGCTCGATTGCGCCGAACGCGGTTACGATGCGGGATTTCGGCGCTTGGGAATCGGTGCGCTGTTCGGCCTTTGCCGCTGGCAGGAGGAAGCGCTCAGTCTGGCCGCCCATGCGGAGTATTTGCTGAAACATTGCTGGCAGGCGCAAATCACGGTGAGCCTGCCGCGCTTGCGTCCGGCGGCGGGAGAATTTCATCCGCCGTTCTCGATGACAGACCGCGAGCTTGCGCAATTGATCTGCGCATTCCGCATCACGTTCCCGGAAATCGGAATCGTCCTGAGCACACGCGAGCGTGCCCCCTTGCGCGACGCGCTCGCTCCGCTCGGCGTGACGCTGATGAGCGCCGGCAGCCACACGGAGCCGGGCGGCTACACCGGCCAGGGCGCGGCGGAGCTGCATCGCACGCTGCGTGGCCGGATCGTGGCGCCGGAATTTCAAGACGGCGAGGACATGCTGGCCACGGGGCAATTCGAAATCAGCGACGCGCGATCGCCGGCCGACGTTGCAGAAGCTTTGCGGCAGCGCGGGTTCGAGCCGGTCTGGAAAGACTGGGACGCCAGCCTGATGGCGCGATGAATGTCTGGGTGAACGGTGAGCGTGCCGAGATAAATGGCCTAACGAATGTCGCCGAGTTGGCGAAGCATTACGGCCTGCAGCCGAACAGTGTGTTGATTGAGCACAACTCAGTTGCGCTTCACCTGCGCGAATGGCCCGAGCGCAAACTCGCGGAAGGCGATCGCATCGAGTTCGTTCGTGTCGTGGCCGGCGGTTAGGTGGATCGCGCTGCTACCGCCAGCCGCACTCCGAGAAAAACAAACAGGGAGCCGACGGCGCGATTGAGCAGCGCGGTCACTGTTGGACTTTCGCGCAGCCGGGCGCTGAAGGCGCTGGCGAACCACGCCAGGATCAGGCGCCAGATCGTTCCTGTCGTGACGAAGGTCAGTCCGAGAACAACAAACGCGATCGCTTTCGATGGCGCGGCCGTATCGATGAACTGCGGGAGGAACGCGAGGAAGAACAACGCGACTTTCGGATTCAACACATTCGTCAGGATTCCCTGCCGGAAAGCGGCCGAGGCGCCGCGTTGTCTAAAGTGCGCGGGCATCGATAACTCGTGCTGGCGTGCCAGCAACGCGCGCACGCCAAGAAAAACCAGATAGGCGGCGCCGGCGAGCTTTACGAAGGTGAACGCCCAGGCCGAAGTAGCGAGAAACGCCGAGAGCCCCAGCGCCGCAGCACCCGTGTGAAAAATACTGCCGGCACAAATGCCGAGCGCGGAGGCGACACCCGCGCGACGCCCGTGCGCGATGCTGCGCCCAAGAATGTAAAGCGTATCCGGCCCGGGCGTGAGATTGAGCAGGATCCCGGTCGTGACGAACAAAGCGAAATCGTGGATTCCAAACATTGCGAAGGAATGCTGAAAAGCTGAAACGCTAAAAGCTGAAATTATTTCAGCGTTAGCTGGCCTGTTTTACGATGACGCGCATTCCATCCTTGTGAATCACCGTGATCGGCGTTTCCGCCCCGATGAATTCCCCTTCCGTCACCACGTCAACGATGTGATCGGCGAAGCGCCCCTTGCCGCTCGGCCGCAATGTGGTTTGCGCGGTCCCCTGCATTCCGGGCGTTACATCAAGCGCGGTCGCAAATTCTCGCGGGATGCCGGCGAGCGAGGGGCCGGGCGGGTTCGTCGTCATGAGGGCGAAGCGACGATAGAGATTGGTCTTCGGGAGATAACGCGCCAGGACCATGATGACCACGGTAGCGGCGACGAGCGACAGGAAAAGATTGCGCAACGGAAGAGCGATCATGTCCCCGGTTGGGAAAAACGTTTCACCTGGATAGCGGTCGATCATCGCCCAGAGCAACGAGGCCAACATGAGAAAGACGCCAACCACGCCGAAGACAATCGTCGAGTGGGCGAAGAAAAGGATTTCGACCAAAACGAAAACCACTCCGAGAACAAAGAGGGCCACAACTTCCCACCCCGCAAGCCCGGCGAGATAATGGCCCGCAAAGAAAAGTGCGAAACAGATCGCCGCGATGATTCCCGGCATGCTGACGCCGGGCATTTTGAATTCGAGATAAGCGCAGATGATTCCGAGCAACAGAAGCAACGGCGCGAGCGCGGTGATCCAGAAGGCGAGGCGCTCGAAGCCGCTGGGGTCGAGAGCGACCAGGCTGCCCTTAAGTCCGGCCTTCTTCGCGAGATCGGCCACGGAATCGGCGAGCCCATCGGCCAGAAGCGGTTTGCCGTTGATCAGCTCGATCGCTTCCTGGGCGTTCAAAGTCAGCAGCGTCCCTTTCGGGTGCACGACGCGGTCGCCGAGTTTCACTTCCTTCTCCTTGTCCATGAACGCTTCGCCGATGTCGGGATTGTGCCCGTTGCGCGTGGCGGAACTGCGGACGAGCGCGGACCAATACGAAAGGGTCTTCTCCTTTTCCGTCGCGGGCAGGTCGGCGCCGGTCGAGAGCACGGGCGCGGCGGCGCCAATGGCGCTTACCGGCGACATGTAGATATGGCGGGTAGCCAACGCAATGAGCGAGCCGGCGGAACCGGCATTCGTGTTGATGAAAGTGTAGGTCGGGATCGTCGTGCGGTTGAGCGCACCGGCAATGTCGCCGGCGGAATCGAGCCGGCCGCCGTAGGTATTCATCTCGATGACGATCGCGCCCGCGCCCGCGCTTTCTGCAGCCTTGATCGCCCGGCGCAGAAACAAATGCATGGGCGGCGAAATCTCTCCGCTGAGCTCGACCACAACGGTGTCGCCTTTCCGCACGACGTCGCGGGCGTGCGCAGCCGGCGCGATCGCGGCCAGACCCAGGAACAACGGCAGGAGCCGGAACAATATTCTCATCAAAGAAACGCTTCTGGCTTAATTTGAATCGCGAGCGGCGGTAACACGAGCGAAAAGTAAAGCGCATGGGAACGATCCCAACACAAACCATCGAGCAGATCGCGGCCGCGAATGACATCGTGGAGGTGATCGGGACGTATTTTCCGCTCAAGCGCGGGGGCTCGACCTTCAAGGCGCTCTGCCCGTTTCACCAGGAGAAGACGCCGTCGTTCACGGTGAGCCCTTCGCGGCAGACATTTCATTGCTTCGGGTGCGGCGCGGGCGGGAGCGTTTTCCGGTTCGTGATGGATTACGAGCATCTCGATTTTCCGGCGGCGGTGAAGAAGCTCGCGACGCGTGTGGGAATTCCGGTGATCGAAGAGCGCGGTTCGAGTCCTGGGGAAGATGACCGGCAGCACGAGACTCGCCGCGCAATGCTCCAGTTGCACGCGGAGGCGGCGGAGTGGTTCCACGAGAACCTGGTGAAGTCGAAGGTGGGCGCGCCAGCGCGCGAGTATTTGAAGGGACGCGGAATCGATCGCCGGATCGCGAAAGACTGGCAGATCGGTTTCGCGCCGGAGAGCTGGGACGCTTTTCTCAGTTGGGCGCTTGAGCGCGGTTATCAACAGCGGTTGTTGCTCGAGAGCGGCCTCGTCACGCGGCGGGATGAAAGTGCGGGCGAAGACAAAGGATACGACCGGTTCCGGAACCGGATCATGTTCCCGATCCACAACGATGTCGGCGAAGTGATCGCATTCAGCGGCCGCATCCTGGAAAAGGAGACGGAAGCCGCCAAATACGTGAATTCGCCCGAGACGCCGCTATTCCGGAAAGGCCGCGTACTTTTTGGCCTGCACAAAACGAAGCGAGGCTTGATCGAGGCGGACTGCGCGATCGTTTGCGAAGGGCAACTCGACCTGATCACGCTGTTCGAGGCCGGGATCACGAATGTCGTCGCACCGCAGGGAACGGCGTTCACGGAAAACCAGGCGCGAATCCTGAAGCGATTCGTCAGCGAAGTGGTTCTTTGTTTCGACGCCGACGCGGCCGGACAAAAGGCAGCGGAGCGTTCGCTCGACGCGCTTCTCCAGAATAATCTCGTGGTGCGTGTCGCCGAAATGCCGGCTGGCGAGGATCCGGATTCGATGGTGCGCACGAAAGGCCGCGAGGAATTTGAGAAACAGGTAGCTGCAGCTCGCGATTTTTTTGATTGGTGGATCGAACGTGAAACCAGCGCGGCGGATTTGGATTCGCTCGGAGCTAAGATGCAGGTCGCGCGGAAATTGGCGGAGACGATCGGCCGCGTCCAGGACGCGGTGATGCGCGGGGAGGTGGCGAACCGCGCCAGCGCCCGGATCGGCGTGCCGCGGACGGATTTCGAACGGATGCTGGGCAGACCGAGCCGCGAAAGGTTCTCGACTGATGAAGGCGAAGCGCGTCCGGAGTTAGTGGCGCCACCCCGGCATGATATCGCCATGCTTTGCCTGCTGGCATTGCGCCACGAGGAAGCGCGCCGGTTTCTCCTCGGCCAGGATTGGCGCGAGATGCTTTCCCTTACGCCGGATGCGCAAATCCTCGGCCGGATTTTGGAGAGCGACCTGCGCCCAGATGATCCAGCGTCGCTGAACGCATGCATGTCCGGCCTGAGTCCGGGGGAAGAGGCGCTCATCTCATCCTGGCTGCTCCAGAAGATGCCGCCTAACGGTCTCGAGGTGGCCCAGGGCTGGTGGAATGGACTGCGTCAGGCCGCGTTGCGCCGCCAACTCCAGATCGCGGAAGGCCGGATGAAGCTCCCGCGTTTGACCACGGGGGAAGCGGTCAATTTGCAGAAACAAATTCTTGACCTCACGGAGCAACTCCGCGACCTTTCCGCGTTTTCGTCTGCCCGCGTGCTCGACAACTGAACCTGTCGCTGAGGGGGCAGGCAGGTCGAGCGAAAGCGGCTTGAAAACAGTTATACCTCAAAAGCACACGACACCTTTGGCAACTCCTTCGAGAAAACAGGCGCGACGCGCGGCTCGGCCCTCCCCAAAAAAGCCGGCTAAAGCCAGGCGGCCTAAGATGCAAAAGCCGAAAGCGAAGCGCGAGAAGCCCTCGCCCAAAACGCCGAAACGAACGGCTGCTCGCAAGAGTTCTGGCTCAAAAAAGATTTCGGCGCCGAAGACCTTGAACGGCGCGGAAGATTCGGAGGCGGAAGATATTATTTTGCGACCCACTGCAGCCGGCGATGTGCAGACGCGCATCCGCGAACTGATTAAGCTGGCGAAGGAACAGGGCTATCTCACCTTCGACGATCTGAACGAGGCGTTGCCGCCGGACATCAGCGATGCGGATGAGCTCGACGCGATCCTCACGCGCTTGCGCCGGATGGAGATCGACATCATCGAAGCCTCCGAGGTCGATCGTTACAAAGACGGCAAAAAGGAGGCCGACGACGAAGAAGAAGAAAAACCGGAGCCCAAGCTCGATATCCTCGACGACCCGGTGCGGATGTATCTCAAGCAAATGGGCCAGGTGCCCTTGCTGACGCGCGAGCAGGAGGTCGAGATTTCGAAACGCATCGAAGAAGCCGAGATCATGGTGCAACGGCTGATCAACCGCTTCGGGTTCATCGCCCAGGCGCACCTCGATCTCGCCCAGAAACTGACCGAGGGCGGGGAACGGTTCGATCGCGTGATCCTCGACAAGAAAATCGAGAGCCGCGAGCGCTACATGAAGCTTCTGCCGCGGCTCTGCAAGCAGGTCGAGAAACTGAGCGGTTCACTTCGGCAGCAGTACGGGCACATTCTGCACGGTCCGGGCCGGCGCGATGCGCGGAAAGCGAAGGCATTCCAGAAGGCGGTCACGGCATTGCAAAAGCTCTACCCGAAATTCTATTTCAAACAGAAGGTAACCGAGGAATTCGTCAATCTGGCGGACGAGCGGTTCCAGGCGCTGACCCATTTGCAGGGCGAGATCAGCAAGCATCCGCGCGATAACGGCGCGCGCTCGCCGCTTGGGATCAAGACGCGGGACCTGGAAAGTTCGCTCTGGCTTTCGCTTGAGGAATACACCGAGCAATATCGTGCTCTCAAGAGTTGGCTGCACAAAGCGCTTCGCGCCAAGACGGAGATGGTGGAGGCCAACCTGCGCCTCGTCATTTCCATTGCGAAGAAATACACGAACCGCGGCCTGTCGTTCCTCGACC